>JAAZCR010000176.1 GCA_012513195.1 Bacilli bacterium
GTGCTATACCAAGGTCTGATGCTTGTTTAATCGCATCCATGTTTGCACCTAAAAAGATAAATTCCCATTTGTCCTTTTCAATACGTTCGTTAATCATATGCCTGATTTGTGGATAGGTAAACTCCCTACTCGCATTCTCATATCCATCTGTAATGATCACAAAAATAACTTGACCTGGGCGATTTTCATATAATATGGAAAGATGATTACTATAAATTGTCTTAATAGTTTTTCCAATCGCATCTAGTAATGCTGTACTACCTCTTGTGTAATACTCTTTTCCAGTTAGTGGGTTAATATTTATAATATTTACGCGATTATGGATTACTTCATATTCATCATCAAAGAGAACTGTTGTAACTACTGCTTCTTTTTCTAACTTTTTCTGTTTTTCTAAAAAACTATTATACCCTGAAATCGTCTCCTTTTCTAATCCTGTCATTGAACCACTCCGATCTAAGATAAATACAATTTCAGTCAAATCTTTATTCATCTTTATACCTCCCTTAAATTATTCAACTTAAGTATAACTCATATCAAAATAAAAAATGTCGCCTGACAGGCGACATTTAACAACCTAATAGTTTTTCATTAAGCATAAATAAAATCTCATTTATGGCGTATATATCATATTCACCTTTCTCAATAAAGTAACGTACTACCATATCCATTACCGAACTTCTCGATAATGAATAACCGGCTTTATTTAACAGCTCTTCAGTTTCCTCAATACTAAGCCTTAGTGCCAAGGCTAAGGCGATGACTGTGACTTTTTTAGGCTGATAGAAGCGATTGTTTCTGATTTTCGAGAAATGCTTGCGATCTATATTCGCTCGCTTATATACTTCGACATCTGTCATTCTTTTCTCATCAATTAACCTAAGCAACATTTCGGTAAAGGTTTCATCGATATTATTTATTACTTCTTCAATCTTCTCATCCAAAGCATGAGGTATTAACATCTTATGCAGTGTTAATAATTCAAGACCAGTATCAATATAATCTTGTAAGATTGGGTCTAACTGGTCAACATAACGTTCTTTATCAGGAATATACAGAAACACATTAAGATCATGATTAACTAAGTATTCTCTTGTTTTTTCTCTAATAATGCTTAGAATTTCATGCTTATCCAAAATGTAATTAAAAGTATCGATAGGTATGAGAATACTTTCCATCTGATAATCTTCCACAAATGAAAAAATATCATTTAAAACTACTTCTAGTTCTTCCTTATCATTGATAGAACTCTTATTAGTCTTAATAGCGTACTTACAATCAACAATCGCATCGCCTAATTCATCTTTATATGATGTTATCACGATGTTACTATCATATAGTTGATTATTAACAACTACACCATCAAACTTACGATAATCATAAAAATTGTCAATATAATATAACGTCATACTTACCTCACCTAAAGAAAATTAGTATTCTTTATCTAAGTTAACAACATACTTATAACGCTTATGTGTTATATAATAACTTAGATTATCAAATATCTCATCTGCAACTAATTTATTGGTAAAATCGCTCATACCCGCTACATGGGGTGATAAAATGACATTGGGTAATTCGTGGAATGGGTATTTAGAAGGTGGTGTGACGCTATTTTTTGTAGGATATTGATACCATACATCTATCGCCGCACCTTTTAGGGTATTATTCTTTAACGCATCGTAGAAGTCAGCTTCAACGATTAATTCACCTCTACCCACATTGACAAGATACTTATCTTGCATCTTACTTAAGATGTTTTTATCGATGATCCCTTTCGTATCCTTTGTGAGTGGTAATGATATAAATACTATATCGGCATTTAGACATACTTCTTCAACACTATCATAAAAAGTCCATTCGTGATTATTTACGATCTTCTCCTTATATCTTGATAGTGTTACGAAATGAGGATTATACGGTTCAAGATACTTCGCAATATGTAAACCAATGGCACCCATACCTAACATCCCAACTTTTTTCTCAAGCAAGGCTATCCAGTTGTTTGTCGCATCGAATCCTCTCCATATTCCTTTTTCTAGTTGTTTATGAAGTTCAACTACTCTCCCTAATAATGCGAGTCCTAAAGTGACAGCTCTTAAAGCTACAATCGGGGCATGTGCATGCGTATTAATTAAATTAATGTTCTTTTCTTTGATTTTTTCTAAGGGGAGATTATTTACCCCTGCATAAGGAAAGATAATGGTTGTTAAATTACTTGCTTTGTCTAACTCTTCTTTAGTGATGCTAGAAGTAATTAAAATTTCTACTTCATTAATCTTCACATCATCACCACATTGAAGTTGAACATCGGGAAACTCTTGCTTTAATTCTTGTAGTTTACTAATCAGGTATTCATCTACTCTTTTTGTTCCGATAAGCATTTAATCACCTCTAACCTTTTCTTGAAATTCCTTCTTAATAAATTCTCGGCATATTTTATAACCTTGTTTATATAAATAAATTACTTCCTCTTTAGTTAAATCAAAATCTTTAAAACTAATCTTTCTATCAATAGGAATGATGATATTACGTTCTAATTGATTATCTAATATTGATACTTGATAGTTACTTTTCCCGCGTTCCTTCTTAAAACCAAAACGAAGTGTTAATTTTTTTAGAAGACGGTCTTGATACATTATTGTTGTGGGTATGCGCCTAATAAAGCCTGCATCGATAATGCGATTCTTGCTATTACCAATTGTTAATTCATAAGGTGTAAAGTAGAACGGGATTGCACAACTCATTCTTACTGCTTCAGCAATCTTAAAGTCTTTTGGCTTTATACCATACTTAGGCAAATCATCAGGAAGGACGATTATGTTCCTATTAGTTAAATCAAGCGCGATAATTTTTAATCTACTTTCGCCATAAACCATCAAAGGTTCGAAAGTAGTTGTCCCTTTTTTTGCACATATTTCATCGATAAAAGTTTCTATTGATCTACTATCATAGATACCACGGTTAAATAGAAGCGATAAAACTTTTCCAAGATATGGACGAGTTGCGAGGGTGGTTTTAACCTTAAGAAAACCAAAATCTGGATAATAACCTAATAAATCAATGAGTTCATTAGTTGAAAAACCTACAGCCATTAAACTGCCAACTAAAGAACCAACTGAATAGCCACAGATATGGTCTACTTGTATCCCAGCATCGCTTAAAGCTTTATACACGCCTAAATAAGCTAGTCCCCAAACGCCACCACCTTCGAGAAAGAGATCAACTTTCATGAAAACCTCCCACATTCTCACTTACCTAGATTATATCATAAATTCGCTTTACATCTCAGTAAAAATAACCTGATGTTCGGATTAAACATACCACCAAAGGAGTGATTGTGCTATAATGATTGTGAATGGTAAGGAGTGAAATGATGAGGAATATAAAAATTTCTGGTTTTGCAGATGAAATTAGTCCAAGATTAGTTGACCAAATCAAGGCATTTCAAAAACTAGATCTAAACTACATCGATATTCGTGGTGTTGATGGTACAAGTATAACAAATAAAACCTTAGAAGAAGTAACAGAGATAAAAAAGCATTTAAATGAAAACAATATTAAAGTAGCTTGTTTGGGTAGTCCCATTGGTAAAATTTTTATCACTGAACCTTATAAAGAACATTTGGAGTTATTTAAACATACGCTAGAAATCGCAAAAGTATTGGATACTAAATATGTTCGTATCTTTAGTTACTATATCCCTAATCAAGCATATGCTAAGTATCGTGATGAAGTTATTAAAAGATTAGAATGTATGGTTAAACTAGCGGAAGAACAGGATATTATTTTATTACATGAAAATGAAAAAGATATTTATGGTGATAGTCCAGAAAGATGTGTGGAATTATTTGAATATTTTCAATCACCTAATTTTCGTGCTGTTTTTGACTTTGCGAATTTTGTTCAATGCGGATACAATCCTCTTGATGCTTATCCTGTAATTAAACCCTACTTAGAATACTTTCATATCAAAGATGCTCTATTTAGTACAAAAGAAGTCGTAGCTCCTGGTTTAGGTGATGGTAAAGTAGCGGAAATCCTTACACTTGCTCTAAATGAAGGTTATGATGGCTTTTTTGCTCTTGAACCACACTTAGGTAATTTTGTTGGTCGTAATGCCTTAGAACTTGAAACGAACAATATGGAAGAAGATAATGCGACGGATGGTTACTTCAACTTCTTATATGCGTTGACTCAATTCAAGAAAATCATAGATAATATCTAAAAAAATAAAACCCCCTGGGGGTTTTATTTTTGCATTCTCGCTTGTTTTACTTTTTCAACATATTCTTTTGCTCTCCGCGTAACTTCCGCAAAATCAAAAGTCTTGGCGGGATTAGTTAAATCGGTTCCTACACCAAATGATACGCAACCTTTCTTAATCCATTGATCTACATTATCTAAGCTCACTCCACCA
>JAAZCR010000177.1 GCA_012513195.1 Bacilli bacterium
GTATTAAGTTGCGGTTGGAATCGGCTGTATAAGTATAATAGGGAGTGTTCGTGCTCTCAGCTTTGGTAGTTAAGCCAAGCCATAAGAAACATGACAGAATCATAAGAATAAAGCATATCATCTTTTTCATAATATCACCCTACTTAATCCCTGAGTTAGCCATTGATTCCATTACCCGACTTTGAAGGAAAACAAATATAAATAAGTTAGGTAAGAACATGATGAGCCAGCCAGCTGCTGAAATACCTCGCGCGGCGACAATATTACCTGTTTGTTGCGACAAAGTAGATAGATAGAATGGTAAAGTACGCAAGGCTTCCACGTCAACAAAGATGTTTGATGCTTCTGTACTCATCCAACTTTGTTGAAATGCCAGAAAAGCCACCGTCACAATCGCACTTTTAGTAAGGGGAAACATAATCTTCGCATAAATTTGCCAGTTAGATGCTCCATCCATCACAGCTGCTTCTAATAACTCATCTGGTACTTGATCCATAAACTGTTTAACTAGGAACAGTCCTACAGGCATCGCTAACATGGGTATGATATGGGCGAAGTAAGTATTGAAAATACCTAACCTCGTTAAAATTAAGTATCGTGGAATACTTACCGCAATTGGCACAAACATCAGAGCATAAGTATTTATTTTAAACAATACCTTATGTCCTTTAAACTTAAATTTGGACAAGGCAAAGGCAGAAATCGTGCTGATAAACACTGTTAAGACAACAACAATAATAGCGACAAAGATACTGTTAAAGAGATAGCGTGACATGGGAATTCCTGATTCTGATGAAAAGGTATATAATAAGCGAAAGTTTTCTAAAGTAGGCTTGCGAACAAAAAAAGCGGGGTGGATAATGAAATAGTTCGGTGAACGGTTTAAAAGCATCATTCACAATATAAATGATGGGTAAACTCATAAATAAAGATAATGGTATTAAGATTAAGTGAAATTTAATTTGACTTTTATGGAATTTTTTTGGATTAAACATTGTATTCATTTACTGTTCACCTACTTTCAGTCGTTACTGCCAAATAATTTATAACTGATGCGATTAAAAATAATGACAACAATGAATAATACGACGGTAATCGCTGAAGCATAACCCATTTCATAGCGATTAAAGCCATAATCTAAAGCATGGTCCATGATTAACCAACCCGAATATTGTGGTGGAGTAGCACCACCGCTTAATGCCGTAGCTACACCACTAACATTGAAGGCCCCGACAATCGCCATCACAGCCCCAAATAACATTTGGGGTTTCATCGAGGGTATGGTTATATAAAAGATTTCTTGGAAACGATTTTTGATACCATCGATATAGGCTGCTTCATAAATGGAACGATCGACATTCAGTAATCCCGCTAACATAGCGAGAAACCCAAGCCCCGCACTACTCCAAAGACCAATAATAATTACAATTGGAAAAAGTAAACTAGGGTTCTGTAAGAATTGAATAGGTTCTTTGATTATTCCTAACTCAAGCAACAAGTGGTTAATATAACCTGCTTGGTCACCGCTAAACATGACTTTCCAGACAACCGTCATCATTACCCCACCTGTAATTGAGGGTGAATAGATACATAGAGTATATATTGTCCTAAGTTTTGGTGTAACTTGCGCCAGTAACCATGCAAGGATGAAAGAAATGATATATCCTATACTACCAACAATTACCGCATAGGCAAAAGTATTCGCAATCGCATTTTGAAGAAAAACATTATCTGCAGTAAATAAATCCACAAAGTTTTTAAAACTGATAAAGCGTGGTCTTTCAATCGTATTAAAATACGTGAGCGATAATACTGCGGAAACGATGGTTGGCAGTAAAATAATCAAGAAAAACAGAAAAGCGTATGGGAATAGGAAGAAATAGGGGTGATTCCATAATTTTTTCATGAATTGCTTAATTTTCATCACGTCTTCTCACCCACTTTTCGATATTATGGATGGTAGGTATTTGATACCTTCTGATAATTCTCCCCTTTTCATCCATATATCCAAACTCAATAAGCTTCCGTTCTAGTTCTAAATCAATTGTGATTTTCGCTTCATCTATCGCAATTCGGGGATTAATGCCATCAAATACAACCTTGTTCCAAGCATTACTTAATTCCCGTTCTAACATATAGTCACCTGGAACTTTTCCAGTGGCTTGAATCCATTGCCATTGTTCGAGAATAACATCTTTAGAATCATTTGGCCAAGCACTCATTTTAAAACCTTCAATATTAGCTGTCATATAAAGGAACTTATTACCTAAAGTTGCTTGGATATTATAAGAAAAATCAGCTTGTGTTTCTTTACTGCTCCACCATTTAATTAACTCCCAAGTTTGTTGCTTCTTTTTACTATTTTTGAAGATGATACTTGATGAGCCATAGGTAGGGTCCCATCTTTCAACAATGCCATCTTCATTTCTTACTCCAGGTATTGGCGCAATTCCCCATAAACCTGCAAGTTCAGGAGCTGCATATTTTAACTGAATATACATGTTGGCATCACCAATACCGACAGGAATGACTCCTGTTCGGAAATGTTGGAAGAAGTTGGCGGTGGATACGGGTAGATTATAAACAGTAAATA
>JAAZCR010000178.1 GCA_012513195.1 Bacilli bacterium
CGGTTAAGCGGTCAAAGATAATTCCTATAAGAGGAAGTCCATAATAGACGAAAATTATTTGGAGCAAAAGGGGTGTTCCTCGCATGATGGAAATGTATGTAGCGAGGGGCTTTTGAATTAGTTTATTTTTACTAACTCGCCCCCACGCTACAAATAGAGAAAGAGGAAATGAAAATAACAAAGTCAATCCAAATACAAATAATGTATAATTTAAACCACGCAATAGATTTGGCAAAATATCAAATATCTTACTCATTATACTCACTGATGCCTTACTTTAAGATTTTATCTTCATTAAACCAACGCACTGATATTTCGGTAGATGTGCCATTGGTTTTAATGGTTTCAAAAGCTAAATGGAATTGTTCAAGTAGCTTAACATCATCTTTACGGAAACCAACACCATAACTTTCGGTGCCAAAATCATCTTCTAAAATTATAAATTGTGTTAAGTTGTTGGATTTAAGGTAATACTCACCAAAGACTTCATCAATAATAAGGACATCGATTCTACCATTAATTAAATCTTGGAAGGCAAAATCATAGGTAGAGTACTCAATAGGGTTTTTACCATATATGATGTTCATGACATCTTTATCACTTACCAAAGCATCATAACCACTAGAGGAACTTTGGACACCAACTTTTTTATTAACTAAATCAGCCTTATTTTTGATGTCACTATTTTTAGCGACAATCATGACTTGGCGGTTTTCAAGATAAGGAGTACTAAAAGCTACTTTATCCTTCCGTTCTTCCGTAATGGTATAACCATTCCAAATTACATCAATAGCTCCTTTATATAATTCCGTTTCTTTCATTGTCCAATCAATGGGTTGAAATTTAACTTCTAAACCCATTTCTTTAAAGACTGCTTGCGCAAGTTCAACACCAAAACCAACGATTTCATTATTGGTATTACGAAAACCCATGGGGACAAAGGTATCATCTAACCCAACAATGATATATCCTCTTTTAATGATCTTGTCGTATTGATCACCTTTAACACTATGGCTGCAACTTGTAAGTGTTGTTACAACGATTAATAGAAGTATAGTTGTTATGATTTTTTTCATCTTCATATCTCCTTGTACATAAAAATAAAAAGCGACTAAATCACTTTAGTCTAGTAAAGTAATTCTTGTTCTAATACTATTTAATTGGTATGTCAATTACTGAACATAATAAAAACGTTTTTAGTTTTTCAACTAATTTATGTCTAATTATGTTATTTTATGAATTTTAATTTATATTTAAATTCATCTAATTATTATTGTCTTAAGAAAAGATGTTTGTTAGAATGATAATAGTTATATGAAGAGAGTGGTAGTAATGTTTTTCTTTGTGTTCTTTGGGATTAAAGATAAAGAAATACTATTAGGTAATTCTAATGACATTATTTGTCCTCAATGTGGTGAAGTAACAAGTGGGGAAGTTTACAAGACATATACTTATTTCCATCTCTTTCTAATTCCACTTGTGAAATGGAATAGACGCTATTTTGTGAAAACAAATTGTTGTAAGCGCGTATATATGTTAAATCCTGAAGTAGGTAAACAATTTGAAAAAGATTCTAATATTGTAATAAACAAAGGGGACTTAGAAATTATTGAAGTATACACTCATATGAAATATTGTGATCATTGTAGGGTTAATGTCCCTAATGAATATCAATATTGTCCCTATTGTGGTAAAGATTTAAGGGATTAAAAAGGAGAAGGGTAGATGTATCATCAACTGAAAACGACAAAACCGCAAGAGTTTATTGATATAACTGATATTGTCTATACAGATGTGCGAAATAGTAATGTCAAGGATGGTATAGTGGTAATCTATGTACCACATACAACAGCGGGAGTAACGATTAATGAAAATGCTGATCCTGATGTCGTGTGGGATATCATAAGTACATTAGATAAAGTGTACCCAGTAAAGTGCGATTATCGTCATCTTGAAGGTAACTCCCATGCTCACATTAAAGCATCATTAATGGGTGCATCATGTACAGTTATTATTAAAGATGGGAAGCTCTTATTGGGCACATGGCAAGGTATTTACTTCTGTGAGTTTGATGGGCCAAGAGTTCGTGAATTTTATGTCAAAATAATCAAGGACGAATAAAGAACTTATTTTTTAATTTATATATTAGGAGTGAGGATATGAATTTTGATGATTTTTTTGCGGGTATGGATAAGTATGATAGTTTAAAGAAAGGAGACTTGGCCAATATTCCTGATGAGGAGCTCCGCGAGGCCGTGCTTCAATGGATTTGGAGTAAGTTTGATGAAGATTGGTTAGATGAAATAGAAGTTGTAGATTCCTTACCTAAACCTTGTCAATATGTTTATGCATGTTGTACAGTCGTTGATGAGGTATATAATGGTGGGTTCAATCAACTATTCTTTAATAGTACAGGCTTCTTCGCAGAACTAGCAGCAGAAGGTTTTGAAGAGATGGGTAATCCAAGATTAGCTGAAATCGTGAATGAAGCCATCGAAGTTTACGAGAATAACATCGATCTATTAGAACAATATGATGATGGTACCATTGAAGGTTTTTCTGCATCTTATGAGGAACATCTTTTTGATGATTTAGATGATGAATTCTATGATGAAACAGTTGATTTCGAGGATATGTTGATAGAATATATTAGGGCTAATGAGAAGTATTTTGGAGATTAAAACAATATCCCTCGGTTTTCCGAGGGATATTGTTTGAACTATTAAACGATATAACATGTAATAATAACATTTTATAAATACTTTTAATCGATTGGGGGAAAATCAATATGGAAGTAATAATTGAAGGTATTAAAGTTAATAAAGTAAGTGTTTTCGATATACCAGTTATCTATATTGAACCAAAGATAATTAAAGTATAGCGTATAGCTATCTTTCTAGGGGGATTAGGAAGTACCAAAGAAACATTGGTAAGTTACTTAAATGATATAGCGAAAAAGGGTTATATCGCAATCGCTTTTGATAATTATGGACATGGGGAAAGAGGAACAGAAACACGTAATGAAATCTTTACACGGGTCTTTGGCAACATGCGAAAATATGGTTGGCGCATTCTTGGTGAAACTGTTAAAGATGCTGCC
>JAAZCR010000179.1 GCA_012513195.1 Bacilli bacterium
AAGAAGAAATATCTGTAGAAATTGCACATTTTATTAAAGAAGAAGAAGAAAAAGCTAAGTTTGAAGCCGATAAAAAAGCACGGGAATACATCACCCTTGCCATTCAAAAATATGCAGCTGAAATGGCAAGTGAGCGGACTGTATCCGTAGTAAGTTTACCAGATGATGATATGAAAGGACGGATAATAGGACGTGAAGGACGTAATATCCGGACACTCGAGACCCTTACAGGTGTCGATTTAATCATCGATGATACTCCTGAAGCGGTCGTCTTATCTTGTTTCGATCCAATAAGACGGGAGGTTGCTCGTCTTGCTTTAGAAACACTAGTGCAAGATGGACGCATCCACCCAGCCCGTATTGAAGAAGTAGTCGAAAAGGCTCGTCGTGATGTCGAAGAAAAAATTCGTGACATGGGCGAAGAAGCGGTATTCGAAACAGGTATAGGAAAACTACATCCAGATTTGGTAAAACTACTAGGTCGCTTGAATTATCGTACGAGTTATGGGCAAAATGTATTAAGACATTCAATTGAAACAGCATTTATCGCAGGAAAACTGGCAGCTGAACTAGGAGAGGACGAAATCTTAGCGCGCCGCGCAGGTTTATTACACGATATTGGTAACGCAGTTGACCATGAAGTGGAAGGAAGCCATGTAGAAATTGGCCTAAAAATTGCCCAAAAATATCGTGAACATCCTGTAGTTCTAGATGCGATAGCCTCACATCATGGAGATACAGAACCAAAATCTATAATCGCTGCGTTGGTAGCTGCTGCTGATGCATTATCTGCAGCTAGACCAGGTGCCAGAAGTGAATCCTTAGAAAACTATGTAACCCGTTTAGAAAAATTAGAAGAGATCTCCAACTCTTTTGATGGAGTGGAAAAATCTTACGCTATTCAAGCTGGTCGTGAAGTACGGGTATTAGTTAAACCCGAAAGTATTTCTGATTTAGAAATTCATCGTCTTGCACGCGATGTGAAAAAGAAAATTGAAGAACAACTCAATTATCCTGGCACGATTAAAGTTACTGTTATTAGAGAAACAAGAGCAATTGAAGTTGCGAAATAAAGTGGGGCTTCCCACTTTATTTTATTAATTAGAAAGGTTTTGATTTGATGAATGTACTATTTATTGGTGATATCTTTGGATCTCTAGGAAGAGAAACAGTCAAGAAATACTTAGAAGAAATAATAAACGCATATAATGTTTCCTTTGTGATTGCCAATGGTGAAAATGCAGCTCATGGTCGTGGCATAACTGAAACAATGTATAATGAACTTCTTGAAAATGGAATAAATGTGCTTACGATGGGAAATCACACCTTTGATAATCACGATATTTTCAATTTTATTGATTCTGCGAAATTTTTATTAAGACCAGCTAATATGGATAAATCTGTTCCAGGGAAAGGTTACGATATCTTTACCATAAACGATATTAAAATTGGGGTAATTAATCTCATGGGAAGAACTTATATGCCCCCGGTAAACTGTCCTTTTCGGACTTTTGATGAAATCTATGATCTTATAAAATCTATCACTCCGATTATTGTTGTTGATTTTCATGCGGAAGCAACTAGTGAGAAGATCGCATTTGGCTATTATGTGGATGGGAAAGCAACAGCCATCATTGGTACTCATACTCATGTCCAAACGGCTGATAATCGCATATTATCTAATGGTACTGCTTATATAACTGATGTTGGTATGACTGGCCCCTTAAATGGTGTCATTGGGGTTGAAAAAGATAATGTAATTAACCGTTTTATTAATGGTCTCCCTAGTAGGTTTAATCAAGTTGAAAACGGTGACATTCAGTTCAGTGCAGTTATTTTAAATATTGATTCCCAAACTGGAAAGGCAAAAGAGATAAGACGTATATATATTACAGAAAATGCTTAAAAAGTGTAAAAAAGACGAAAAAACGTACAAAACTATATAGATTTTTGACATTTTCCTCTGTACAAATTTAAATTTATGTGGTTAAATATTATAAAAGACAAGTAGAGGTAAAAAATGCCAATTAATTCATAATTGGCGCTGACAGCGAATATACTTTCAGTGTAATAAAAACTATAGGAGGTATTAAAGTATGGAAGTATTAAAGGTTTCATCAAAATCCAATCCAAATTCTGTAGCTGGAGCTTTAGCGAATTGTTTCCGCGAACGTGGGGTTGTAGAAATTCAATCAATCGGTGCAGGTGCACTTAACCAAGCAGTAAAAGCAATTGCGATTGCAAGAGGTTATGTAGCGCCAACCGGAAAAGATCTCATCTGCATTCCAGCATTCGCTGATGTCATCATCGATGGCGAAGAAAGAACAGCTATTAAATTAATTGTCGAAGCACGCTAAGTTTATTCAGGGGGAAAGGGACTAAAGTTACTTTAGTCTCTTTTAATTTTAAAGAAAGAAAAAAATAAGGAGAATAACATGGAAGTTAAAGAATTGGTAAAAATTATTCATGATTTTGCGAAAGAACGCGATTGGATTAAATACCATAATGGGAAGGATCTAGCGATATCTATTTGTCTTGAAGCAAGTGAGTTACTAGAGAATTTCCAATGGATTTCTAATGAGGAAGCCTATGCGAAAAACATGCAAAACATTAAAGAAGAGTTAGCTGATGTGTTAATCTACTGTTTTAGATTTGCGGATGAACATGGATTTGATTTAGAAGAGATTATTTTAGAAAAATTAAAAAAGAATGCGATTAAATATCCTATAAAGAAAGATTAAATTAAATAACTAAAGATTTTTGAAGCCAATAATAAATCCCTCTATCAACATATTAGATAGAGGGATTTGTTCTTTTATTCTAAAGCCATTTTATAAATATTATATACATCATCTGTAGTTAATTTTACAAAGCCACCAATTGGACCATTGATAGTAGCTTTTTCCGCCATTTCTTTGAGACGCTCGTTACCGATATTTACATCTCTTAGTTTAGTAGGCAAACCAATTTCTTGATAAAACTTCTTTAAGCGTTTGATACCTTCAAGAACGGTAGCTTCAAGATTGAAGAAATCGACATCGACGTTAAATATACGATGACTAAATCGAGCGAACCTATAAATATCATGCTTGTACACATATTCCATCCAATGTGGGAAAATAATCGCAAGACCAGCACCATGTGCAATATCATAAATAGCACTAAGTTCATGTTCAATCTTATGACTAGCCCAATCTTCAATCCGACCAGTACCTAAAATACCATTATGTGCTAGTGTACCTTCCCACATAAGATTAGCTCGTGCTTCATAATCAGTGGGATTATTAAGAACCATTTTAACACTACGCATAATTGAACGAATTGTGGCTTCACATAGTTCATCCGTGAAATCAACACCGCTCTCATTAGTGAAGTAACGTTCAAAAACATGGGCAACCATATCGCTTGCCCCACAAGCGATTTGATATGCAGGGAGTGTATAAGTTAATTCAGGATTAAGAATCGCAAACTTAGGTCTAATGATAACAGAATTAACGCTCCACTTATACCAACCATATTCATTGGTTATGACCGTTCCTGTGCTAGCTTCACTTCCAGCTGCTGGAATGGTTAGAATTACGCCAACAGGTATAGTGGTGTTTATAGTTGCTTTACCGCTAAAGAAATCCCAAACATCACCATCATATACTGCTCCAATTCCAATTGCTTTGGCGCTATCGATTACACTACCACCACCTACAGCGAGGATAAAATCTATATTATGTTTCTTACATAACTCTACCCCTGATCTGACTAAACTTAGGCGGGGATTTGGTTGAACGCCACCTAACTCGATATAATCGATATGGCTATCTTTTAGTGATTTGATGATGCGTTCATATAATCCTGACTTTTTGATGCTGCCGCCACCATAATGGAAAAGAACCTTTTTACCACCAAAACTCTTGATTTCTTCGCCAACAAGATTTTCTGTGTCCTTGCCAAAGATTATTTTAGTGGTATTAACATAAGTAAAGTTTTTCATTGTGACAAGCTCCTTTCAAGTACTTCTATATTCATTATAAAGAAAATACGTTATTTGTCAAAACGATAATATAAAATCGACCTTAAAGGTCGATTTTATTATTTTTACTCAATATTTATGACTTTCATCGGTTTTTCTAATTTTTCCTTTTTAGGAGCGATAATCTTTAATAAACCATTTTGGTAATTAGCAGTAATCAGTTCACTATTTACATCTGGTAATGAGAAACTGCGTGAAAAGGAACCAAATTTCCGTTCTTTACGGATATATTTAGTTGTTTCTTCCTTTACTTCTTCTTGCTTATTTACACTAATTGTGAGGATATCATCGCTATAAGTAACCGTGATATCTTCGCGTTTAACACCAGGTAGTTCTACTTCGAATTCATAATTTTGCTCATTTTCTTTAATATTTATCCGCATGTTCTTCTCAAGGGAGAATACTAGTGAATCAGGTATAATGTCACTTATAAAGTTGCGTTTACGTGAAATTAAGTCGAACATATCAATCCTCCTTTTCGTTAATATTATAACCATCCATATAAAAGATATTTATATTTTTCACTTGAGTGATTAACACTATAAGTAGTTTGAAGGAGGTTAAGATGCTAGATTTACTTGAATATTTGGTTTTTTTTATCATTGGATTTATTGGTATATTTTACATCTTATTTTATGTGTTTAAGAGAGAAAAAGCGAAGGTCAAATTAACTAGCAAGTTGTTCGTCATAAGTATACTCATCACAATTCCAACAATCTTTTTTGAAAAAATTGTACTATCTTATGGAAGATTTCCTGAGATGATTAACTATTTATATCAAGCCTTTGTTATAGGATTTATTGAAGAGTTTATTAAGCGTTATATTCTCATAAGTTTCACATACAAAAGTCATAAACAAGGTAGATATCTTGGCTTAGGATACGCCATAATTATCGCGAGTGGATTTGCGACGGGAGAAAATATTTGTTACTTTTTTGGATATCGGAGCTATGATTTAGAGCTATTACGAGTTACCCTAAGTAGCAGCGGACATCTCTGTTTTGCGATTATATTAGGTATCTTAATAACTATCGCTAGACACGCGAGAAGGGGTTTTACTAAGCAATACTATTTTGTGATGTCATTGGTTGTACCGATCATCTTACATAGTATTTTTGATTATATAATCTTGTTAAATATTTATCGTTTATTACCTGTTTACTTAGTTTTTGTCGTAATTATTTATTTAGTCTTTTTCAAAAAATACAAATTATATATCACTTATTTAATGATTTAAAAAATATCGCACTTGACATAATCCTTGCTTTTTTTCAGGGGTAATCTGTTAAAATAGCCATAAACACAAGGGTGGGGATATGAATGAAAGTTTATCTCGATTTAGTCATTATTACCAACTTTCTACTAGATTACTGTTTGATAGTTTACACTGGGATTATTAATCATCAAATCATCAAGTATCATCGTATTATCCTCGCCTCACTGTATGCGATTGGTGGATTTGTGCTATTCTTTATTCCGATAAAAATACTTTTTATTATTCTAAGAATCATTTATAGTTTTGGAATCATCTTAATCGCTTTTCGTTATATTTCCTTTAAACAATACTGTCAGAATTTAATCATTTTTTACTTCTTGAATTATGTCGTGGCTGGTATCTTAGTTTCATATGAATTCTCGTTTCTTAATAAAGGAATAAAACTGCTATATGAAGAAAGTACAACCTGGTATCTTTTAGTCATATCTTTTTTGTTAGCGAATATATTTACCTATGTATATAAAATCGTGACGGACAACTCAAAAGGTAATAATCTCATTAAAGTCCGTTTCACTTTAATGAATAAGACTTATGAAGTGTTTGGCTTTATCGATACAGGTAATTTAACTTATTGTACTAGGGATAATCGACCTGTTGTCTTTATAAATAAATCTCTAATACCAATGGAAGTTGATGAATCCTTTTTAAATCAACAAGGAGTTACTTATACTTATATCCTTACTAATACGATAAATGGAAAATGTATTCTATTATGTTTCAAACCAACAAACTTCTTTATTGTCAAAAAGAAGAAATATTACGAGAAAGAAGTTTATATTGCGCTCGTTGATGAAACAGTATTTCAAGGTGAGAGATTTTCAGTCATTTTACATCCACAAATTTTAAACTAGGAGGGGGAGTTTATGTTAAAAAAGTTGTTTGGATGGTTAGAAAGTTTTTTCAAAAAATGTTTCTCCTTTTTCATTAATAGCACAGAAGTCCTGCCTGAACCGCTCTCTCCAGAAGAAGAACAAAAATACCTAGAAGCATTTGAAAAGGGAGATATGAAAGCTAGAGACAAGCTAATCGAACATAACTTAAGATTAGTAGTATATATTGCCAAACGGTTTGAGAATTCAGGTGTATACATTGAAGACTTAATCAGTATCGGTTCAATTGGATTGATTAAGTCAGTTATGACATACAATAAAAACAAAAATATTAAACTAGCTACTTATGCTAGTCGCTGTATAGAAAATGAAATTTTGATGTTTTTACGTAAGAATGGGAAAGTAAGGGCGGAAGTAAGTTTTGATGAACCATTAAATATCGATTGGGATGGCAATGAATTATTATTATCGGACATTTTAGGTACTGATGAAAATATCATTATGAAAGATCTTGAAGAAGATGAAGAACGTAAAATTCTCTATCAAGCAGTTGATAAACTAAGTAAAAGGGAGAAAGAAATTATCACATTAAGGTTTGGACTATATGGTCATGAAGAACTCACGCAAAAAGAAGTCGCAGAACTGATGGGAATATCACAGTCATACATATCTCGTTTAGAAAAGAAAATTATCGACAAAATGAAACAACAAATTAAGAAAGGTATCAGTTAATTAACACTAAATTTGACGAGGTGATGCATATACTGCTCAGAAAAAAGCCAAACTTTTTATAAGAAGGAGGCTTTTGTATGAGCAAGTATAAGGTCGACATTAATGGCTTAGATACCAGTAAATTAAAGGTGCTAAAGAATAGTGAAATGATTGAACTATTTAAGCAATACCAAGCAGGAAACACCGAAGCACGAGAACAACTCATCTTTGGCAATCTTCGCTTGGTATTAAGTGTTTTAAAACGGTTCAATCAACGTGGGGAAAATATGGATGATCTGTTTCAAGTGGGATGTTTGGGATTAATTAAAGCGATAGATAATTTTGATTTAAAACATGAAGTAAAGTTTTCTACATATGCTGTACCAATGATTATTGGGGAGATTAGACGGTACTTGCGTGATAACAGTGCGATTAGAGTTTCACGATCATTAAAAGATATTGCGTATAAGGTATTACAGGTAAGAGATAAATATGTATTGGAGCATCACAGGGAGCCTTCGGAAGAAGAGAGTGCGAAGATTTTAGGAATCGACCCCATCGATGTCATTATCTCCTTAGAAGCTATTCAAGACCCGATAAGTATCTATACACCAATTTATAGCGATGGGGGTGATACGATTCATTTGATTGACCAAATTCAGGATGAAAACGATGATTATGAAACTTGGAGCAACAATGTGATGATTGAAAACTGTTTAAAGATGTTAGAAAAACGCGAAAAACGCATCATTTATGAGCGTTATTTCTTAGGGAAAACACAAATGGAAATTGCAGAAGAAATCGGTATCTCGCAAGCACAAGTTTCTCGCTTAGAGAAAAATGCTCTCAAGCAAATGTATGAATATTTAAACTAAACCGAGTAATTATACTCGGTTTTACTTTTTCATTTATGCATATACTAGAATTAAGGGGGTGGAAAAAATTGTTACTGTCGGATATGGAGTTAAAAG
>JAAZCR010000180.1 GCA_012513195.1 Bacilli bacterium
ATAAACGGAATATTTCTCTCGTATTATTAGCGATTAATGTTTTCGCAATATCCTTATTCATTGCTTCTTCTAAACTCATTGGATAATTCATGATGGAGAATAAGGCGGTCATTCCTATATCATGCATTGCATAGGCTTCTTCCATTAAACCACCACACAAACCGATTACAGGAATGTTATATTTTTTTCCTAACTTCGTTACTCCATAAGGTACTTTACCCATTAGGGATTGGTAATCCATCTTGCCTTCTCCCGTGATAATTACATCAAAATTAGGGATAATTGTCTCTAAGTTTAATTTATTAAGTAATAAATCAATCCCATTAACTAGTTTTGCCTTTAAAAATGTTAAAAAGGCAAATCCTAACCCACCAGCAGCACCGCTACCTTCATAATGAGCATAATCTTTACCAAAATGTTCTTTAACTACTTGGGCAAAGTTTTGTAAACCTTCATCAAGTTCAACAATCATCGCTTCATCTGCACCCTTTTGTGCGGCATAAACGTAACTAGCACCGTTATAGCCATATAAGGGATTCTTCACATCGCATAATACTTCAAACTGGCATTCTTGTAAAACACTAGGCACATTATCAGCATCAATATACTTAACACATTTTAGGGATTTTCCGCAACCATTAAGTTCTTGGTGTTTTTCATCAAAGAACTTATATCCTAGTGCTTGTAACATTCCAACACCAGCATCATTAGTTGCTGACCCACCCAGACCAATAATAAAGTTCCGACAACCTCTACTTATAGCGTCAAGGATTAGTTCACCTACACCAAATGTAGTTGTAATTAGGGGATTACATTCTGCTTTCGTTAATAACGTTAGACCAGCTGCTTCCGCCATTTCAATTACGGCAGTATTATCTCCTAAGATGCCATATATAGCTTTTCGTTTACGCATTAAGGGGTCATGGACCGTAACTTGTATTTTCTTCCCTCCGAAACTAGTTAAAAAACTTTCGACTGTCCCTTCCCCACCATCCGCAATAGGTAATTTCTTTATCTGTGCATCTGGATATACTTCTTTAATTCCCTTTTCAATACTGTCACTTACTTCGATGCTCGATAAGCATCCTTTAAAAGAATCAATGGCGATTAAGACTTTCATCTAACACAACTCCATTAACGACATTAATGGGATTATTATTTAAAAACGAGCGAATATTTTCTACCACAATTCTCATTAATCGTTGGCGAGCTTCATATGGCGCCCAACCGATATGCGGGGTAATAAAAATATTTTTAGCCTTTAACAAGGGACTATCAGCATTTATAGGCTCTACACAAGCTACGTCAACACCTGCTGCATAGACTTTGCCACAATTTAACGCTTCACATAAATCCTGCTCATTGATGATTGGTCCGCGAGCAGTATTAATAATGATAACCCCATCTTTCATTTTCGTTATTGTTTCTTTATTTATTAAATCTTTTGTTTCATTAGTTAATGGTACATGTAAAGTAATAATATCAGAAGAAGATAATAATTCATCGAGACTAACTTGTCTACCAATTACATCATTTTTAATTGTACGATTATATACTAACACCTTCATCCCAAAGGCATTAGCGATCTCTGCAACTCTCTTACCAATACTTCCATAACCTATTATACCAATCGTTTTATCAGTTAGTTCAATTAAAGGATAATCCCAGAAACAAAAATCTTTTGAACTAATCCAGCGTCCCTTTTTTACTTCATTACTATGATGACCAACATTATGACAGATCTCTAAAAGGAGCGCAAACGCTAATTGAGCTACCGCATTTGTCGAGTATCTTGGAACGTTAGTAACTGGTATGTGTTTTTTACGGCATGCTTCGATATCGACGACATTATAACCTGTCGCTAGTACCCCAATATATTTTATATTTGGAGCTTTATTAATAATTTCTTCTGTAATAACGGTTTTATTAGTCAAGACAATTTCTGCAGTGCCAATGCGTTCTAACACTTCTTCTGGTTTAGTACGGTCATAAACAGTTAAATCTACTAATTCTTCTAATTCTTGCCAAGATAAATCCCCAGGATTTAAAGTATATCCATCTAAAACAACGGCTTTCATGATATCACCTACAACTTTTTTTTATTTATAACATGATTATATCATGTTTAATTATAAGTGTAGTGTTAAAAATGTAAAAGTTGGAGTTTCCTCCAACTTTTACATATATACATCAATAATGTTTTCCTCATCATTTAGTAGATTTCTATCAATTAGCGCACCACCGAGTCGATATTTGTTTTCTAAACGCTTGAAAGCTACTTCTTTTCCATTTATTACGATACGCTTAACTCGTTCCTCATGAATATGGTAATAAATCTTAAGTGGTTTTGCATTAAAGCGATAAGTAAAGGTTAGGCCATCCAGCTCTTTAGGTAGCACAGGATCTAACACTAAATCATTTTGATAAGTTCTTATACCTAAGACATTTGCGATTAATTGATTCAAGTAAATACCAGGACCACTTGAGTAGATACGCCAGCCACCTTTTACACCGATTTCTCCTGTCTTTAACTTATCGAAGTCTCGGCGTGCTTCATAGCGGTCGTAGAAATTACCATCACTGCTTGAGAAGTAAGTATTACTTTGGCGTGGTATTGCGTTAGGTACATAGGCTTGGATATTGATTGGATTAACCTTGAGCAACCCTTCATATGCATCCTTAGCCTTACCAACCTTGGCCATCGCCTCAATATAGCGTATGTGGGCGTGAACATAGAGTAAACCAATTTCTCGACCGAAGTTAGCTGCTGTTTCTGCTCTTGTGAAGTAAGTATTAATACCGCCTTTATATTGCACGGGTCGATCCATTAATCTTACTCCGTCTAAGTGTTTAAACTTCGCTTCTATTAATTGATAGAATGGCTCTACTTGTTCATTAGCGAAGATTTCGCTAATGAAACCACGGTTGAATGGTAAGAGTCTATAGGATACTCCTGTTTCTTTATCCTCTGGATGCAAGATGTATTTAATATTTTTATCGAAGAGAATAAATCCTGCAGGTATACCATTTCTAATTAAATACTTATTGAAATCAAAACGGATTTTATCCGTTAGCTCTTTTAATTCTTGAGCATACGCAGCATCATATTCCTTTAAGGCTTCTTGTAGATACATAAAGGCTTCATATGTTAGGGCGACAGTCCAACCACTTACCATTTGTTTTGTCAAGGCTTTATTTGCTGGTTGTAAAGTATCATCCCAATCCCCACCCCCGTAACAAGATAAACTTGTACCAGGAATGAAACTATCGATGATCGCTTTAATCTGTCTTCTAATATGGTCGTATAAGGTTTCTTGTAACTCGGTAAATTCGCCTTTATCCCTATCAAGGTAAGGTAGAACTTCATCTAAAATGGTGTAGTCTTTGGTCGCAAGAAGATACATGGCAAGCAATCTTAATGGCCATACAATGATATCACCATGGGAATCATGGGCGAAAATACTATAGTATTTATCAAACATAAACCATTGTGGGAAGTCTCCATTTTGAATAAACTCCCGTTGGTATACTTTACAAATGATATCTCTTATAACCGCAAACTTTTGCGTAACCATGAAGAGTTCTGCTGGTCCCTGACATACGTCTCTTGTTCCCCAGGCCGCACCATTATATTGTTCCAGTCCGTGCGGAGAGGCATAATGAATTAGCGCATTATGACAGTACCACCGTGCTAGATCATTAAATGTATCAATTTCTTCTTTGCGTTCATTATTAATTTCTAAATGGAAATGGTTAAGTACCTCATCAATAAATTTACGGAATTTTTCTTCTTCACCTTGTAAATCAAATGGTTTTACTTCTAAATCTTTACCATCAATTAACCCTTGTATTCGTAGTTCAATCTTATCTGTATCATTAAACTCAAGTACCACTAAAGGTTCATGGCGATTAACTTGATCAGTAAAGAACCGTTCATCAAAGTGATAAGTAAAATCGTGGGTTGATATTAATTTATATGTTAAATTAGGATATTTACTTGCGCTTAATGTACATAGATCAGGATAAAATCTCATTTCTTTATTATGTACTTCGTATAAGAAAGGAGTTTCATATTCACTTGAACCTAAAACAAGATGATTAGTCAACAAGAATTGATATTTCTTCCCTTTCTCACTTTCAACAAGGAGAATTTGTTCAGGGCGGTCATAGGCAATCATGGAAGTAATTGTGAGGATATCATCATCAAACTTATAAACCCATTTCGCGTAGTTTAGCCCTAACTCATAGACGGAAGGTACGCCAAGTAGTTTATACTCATCATTGATTTTGACAAATAAACGTTGACCAGTTATTTTCTTTACATTAAGAGGATTACGTATATTACTTAAGAATTTATGAAAATTTGTATTACCGACAACAACATGACAGTTGAAGACACCAAAAATATAATTGGTTGAGGAAAGAATATTATCGCGGACAAATAAACTATCACCGTTAAGCAACATATGCCCATGTGGTCTTTCAACCAAACGCTCTTTTGATTGGAGGACCACATGGATATAGTTGCCTACAAAAAAGGAGAGGAGATAATTTTGGTCTTTTTCAATGTGGCGTTTTTCGGAATATAGTTTATTTATTTCGTCATTATCAAGAGGTAAACCAGTTAAAACATTGTTAATATTTATAGACAGTTGAAGTTGGGTACTCTTTTCTTCATCGAATGGTTTAAAGACAACACCTTTATATGCATTAACTACTTTATCAAAATAGCGGATATCTTCACTTACTTCATAAATGCTATCTTCATATAAACCATAAAAGATGAAAGTTGCTTTGTCAGATAGATTAATACGTTCTGATTGTAAACTGGTATAGGCAAATTCATATTGATAATTACGATTTTCTAGTTGATCACTAAAAAGGGCTTGAGGTTCGTTAGTTAATTTATAATCTAAACCAAAGAATTGAAACCCATCAGTGGCATATCCAACTGTTTTGGTTAATGAACCTTGTTGGAGATAATGTGGTACCCCTTGATTTTGTCTTGTACATACAGTATAGCCTAACTCATTTGTAAATACTCGATGATCAAGATATTGGCATACATATGCTTCATTGCTGAGGATACTACCAGGATGAGCTAATCCAACATCTTGTCCATAGATAATATCGATTGTTTGATTATTTTTATGATGATTTACTACTTCAATCGTCCAAAACCAGATATTTTCTAATACAGTTAAGACTACAGTATATTGGAGGTTACGAAACTCACCTTTATAATAAACTTGATTATCTTCAACATAAAAACGGCTAGGTGAGTTTATCCCTATTAATCTTGTATAATAAATCTTATCATCTTCAAATAACCGTAAATATAAATTACTAGCACTGCCTTCTAAATTAGTACCAGTTAAGAGATTAATTTGGACATTATCTTTTGTGATATTACGAACATCACCACTATCGAGGATCTGAAAGACAATGCCCCCTTTTGTGACAGGATATGTTTTAATAGTGTTAAGATATTTCATGCACATCCCTCGATTCTAAAAATTTAAATCGAAACGTTTCGATTGTTATATAAAATTATACAATAATAAGCAAAAAATGTAAACTGTTAATCTTCATATATCGTAGTAAATTCTAAATTTATGATTGCTTGTTGAATATATTCATTTTTCATAAATGTCTTCCAGACAAACTCATCGCGATAATTTTGCAACATGAGAAGCGTGATACCCTTATTGATGCCAATCACATTAGATGCAATCCACGGGGTTTTTCCTTCAAAGTTATAACTATCTTTGTAACCATATTTACCTTTAAGCCATTCTATGGTTTCAAAATAGCGGATTGCTTCTTTTACTTCTTTTTCGAGAAACACGATGGAACCAATCGCACCACTTGGTGGAATTGTACCATCATTTTTGTGCGCATCATCAGTGTAACCTGATGGTTTCGCTCCATATAAGCCACTATAGCCATTTGGTCCATCACATGCGGTCATTCCCCATGAATTTTCACTAAACGTTTTAAATTGATTGGCCATATCAATGGCGTATTGACGATTTGCGATAGTTGCGTGCACCGAGTTTTCAAACCAATTAACACCTTGTTTATCAACGATATCCCGAAAATCAATCCAAGCATGTGAATATTGATACGTGAAAAGAGAGCCAAACCAAGAATGAATAAAGGGTTCACCCTTATACGCTCTTCGATCACGTATAAAGCTATAATACACAACTGGATCAATACGATAAGTTTCATTAGGAGTACCACTGGCTAAAAAGTATAGTATTAACTGTTCGGCATAGAAATCCCAATGACCTTGAAAACTTGGTGTTCGATCCGGATAATAGGACATGTAAAACATATTTTTATTTTTATCTACAAACCAGTTCCAATTTACACGTTCGTACAATTCAGATGCTAACGTCTTTACTTCATCGCCAAAATATTCACCTACAAACAATACCCCTGCCATAAGAAGGGCTGTGTCAATACTTGATACTTCAGAGTTCCATTCTCTCTTACCTGTATTAATATTGACAAAGTGATAGTAAAAGCCGTTATGATGCTCTATATTTCTTAGTGTATGTAAAGTACCAATTACCCGTGTTTTACCTTCGTCATAGGTAATCCAGCCATTTTCAATTCCAATTGGAATCGCTGTTAAGCCAAAGCCTACGCTTGCGATTGACGCAATGCTGGAATTGTCTGGATAACGGTCTCTAATGAGACCGTATCCAGGACTATCTGGGTCGGTATTCGCTTGTTCATAGAAGAAATAGAAAGATTTTTCCATTTCTTCTAAAATTGCTTGTTCAATAAACTTATCATCTTCATTGGTGGTTTTCTTTCCCCACTCACAACTAATAAGAGTAAACATACTAACAATTACTAATATAACTAATGGTAGTTTTTTCATATTATTCACCTGTAATTCCTGTACGTTCAATACCTTGAACAAACCAACGTTGGAGTAAAAAGTAGATAACTAACAATGGTAAGAGACTTACCAAAGTACCAGCCATTAAAACAGCTTCACACCACATGTTTTGGAAATTTTCCCCTATGTTATTGCCATTTTGAGGATAAATATTGCGGAATGTAGCAGCGAATCGACTAAGTTCAACTGGCAAGGTACGAGCATTGGGTATATATAAACTAGTTAGGTATGTTTCATTCCAATACCATACTGTACTGAAGAGGAAAACAACAATAATCGCAGGAACTGCCAGTGGTATAGCTATTTTGAAGAATATGTATAATGGCCCTGCCCCATCAATGCTAGCGGCTTCATCAAGAACTTTTGGTACCATGCGGAAGAATTGATAGAAGATAAAGATGAAGATGGCACTCTTAAGTCCTTGACCTAATAACGCTGGTAAGAGGAACGCAAAGACACTATTTAAAATTGTTATTTTAAAACCTAATAGATTTGTAAGTATTTCACCAAAGCGCTTATAAAAGATATATGTCGGAATCATGATAACTTGAGGTGGAATAATGAAAGTAGAAAGGATAATGATGAATAATACATTCTTACCTTTAAACTTAAAACGCGCTAAAGCATAACCTGTAATGGCACAAGCAATGGTTTGGGCAATTGCTGGTAATATGGAGTAATATAACGATTCTAGTAATGATTTTTTAAAATTTATTATTTTGAATGCTTTATCGTAATTACCAGTATATAAACTAGTTGGAATTAATCCTACAGTAGGATTAAGTACATCCAACGGACTTTGAAAACTCTTTAATAAAAGCGTAATAAATGGGTATAGAAAAGCGAAAGCCACTACAGAAATTAAGAGATAGATAAATCCCCTTACTAACAACCCTTGACGATTTGAGGAACCAATCAAATATTTCCGTGCCTTTAAGGCATAGTGGTTAGTATTAAAGAACGTCTCTTTATATTCATAACGAGTTGTATTATAGACAAAACCTTCTGTATAAAAACTTACCTTTGGTTTTTCCCCTCGTTGAATAGTAAAGACCAAAAACAGAATTCCTACAACCAATAATAGCACAATAAAGTAAATCCAAGCTTGACTTGCCGCATATCCAAACCCTTCATTTGGCACAATACTGAACATATTATTTTTGATTTCTGTTATAACTTCGTTATCATCGAAAGTCGCAAGCATTATGAAGGTATAAATAAGATTAATTAAGATAATAGGTTTTAGACTTGGTAAAGTTATTTTCCAGAATTTTTCCCAACTGCTAGCACCATCAATACTTGCTGCTTCGTAAATCTCTGGACTCATTTTTTGCAGGACAGCGAGAAATACGAAGATTTGCACACCAGAGAACCAAAACATTTTGATTAATTGACTAAAAATATCAACAACTAGTGTTCCGAATTTTTGACCAAAAATGCTCATCAAAAGTTGCACAACGCGAAAATTGGCGATTCCAGGCATTACTAGAACATTTTGGTTCCCTAGTTCTTTAATAACAGGCCCACTTGCTACGATTACTGGTAGAAAGAAAACTACTCTAAAGAAACTTCGACCTTTAATATTCATATTAAGAATGAGTGCGAAGATTAAGGCAAAAACATTTATGACCATAATCATAATTAATGCTTTTTTGAGAAAATCCCAAAGGGTAGTAATCATAACCCGGTCCACACTTATTGCACGTCGAAAGTTTTCTAAACCAATCCATTTAGTTTGAATTCCTTCTGCAGGAATAGTAACCAAATTAAAACTTAAATATAGTGAATAGATTAACGGATAAAGTGTAAAAATGATAAAACCAATTATCCATATTGACATAAATGAGTAGCCTAAACGGGTCTCCCGTCGTGCTAATGTAATATGTTTACTGTGTCGCATCTAATCACCTACACTTTTACAAGGTAGTTTCCTGCTGAAACTATCTCGCCTTCATACTCATAATCGGTATTAGTATAGTTTATGATGATTTTTACATCGTTAGAGTAAGTGACTCGCACAATACCTTTTGCGAGTACTTCACGATAAATGATTTCTTCTCCTAATACTTTTTCTAAGGCATTATAAATAAATTGGTAAGTTTCCACAATATTTTCATCTA
>JAAZCR010000181.1 GCA_012513195.1 Bacilli bacterium
AGGTACGGTTATCTTTACCGCCCATGGTGTAAGCGATGAAGTGGTTCAAAAAGCACATGATAAAAGTTTATATATCATAAATGCGACTTGTAAATATGTCCATAAAACTAACGATTATATCAAAGAAAAAGTTAACCATGGTTATGATGTAATCTATATCGGTAAGAAAAATCATCCCGAACCTGAAGGCGCAATAGGTAAAAACAAAGATAAAGTCCATTTGATTGAAACTCTAGAAGATTTAGATAAATTACATATTGATAATAATAAAATCGTCATAACTAATCAAACAACGATGAGTTATTGGGATGTCGAACAACTAGCGAAAGAGATTCAGAAACGGTACCCACAAGCTAAATTTACTAATGAAATTTGTAACGCTACCCAAGTTAGACAAGAAGCTGTTTTAAAGAAAGCTATTCATGCTGATGTTACGATTGTCGTTGGTGATCCCTTAAGCAACAATTCCAACAAGCTCGCCTACATCTCTGAAACAATGGCTCATACTAAGGCTTATATGGTTGAAACTGTCGAAGATATTAATCCTGAATGGCTTAAAGATTGTAAAACAGTAGCGGTAACAAGTGGAGCCTCTACTCCAACCGCTATTACAAATGAAGTAATTCAATTTCTTGAACAATTTGATTATCATGATCCATCCACCCATATTCGTAAAAGTAACTTAACTTTTGAAAACATTCTGCCATTTATCCGTAATAATAAATAGCTTACCATTAAGGTAAGCTATTTTTTTAAGTGTTTCTTTTGTTCGGATGTTAGTTTTTCAGCTAATAATTGTCTAAAGAGAGCTAGTCTATCACCTAATAAAGATTTTGGTACAATTATCGCATTACTATTTGCGATAATCAAATAAAAATACTCTTTTGTTTCATGAACTTTCACGATACTATCCCAGTTAAATTGACTAAATTGTTCCCCTGTTTCAAGTTTAATCATGTTATCATCAATTAAGTATTTTATTTCTAATGCCCAGGTTTTATTTGTTTGATATTCTTTTCTCGCTCTTAGTAATGCTACCAGTGGTAAATACAAAAGAAAGAGATTACTGCTTATCACCACAAATAAGATAATAAGATTGACATCTTGACGTATGATACAGAAAGCAACATATGCTAGTAGTATGATGAGGGCAAGTAACTGTTTAATCCAGTATTTATTATTTACATATATGAACCAAAAGGTAAACTTAGTTAAGCTTGATAAAGTATGCTTATAAGTAAATTCGATATTCATCTTCTAACCTCAATAGTTTATATTAATTTTTTAAAATGCAATTTTTTCTTTAATATTTTTCGCAAATCATAAAGAGAATTTTCTAATAATTGTTTTGAAACCATAGCACTTTCTTTTTATTTACCATAAAGTAGAAATACTTACTTGGTTCATAAACACGATATAAATCTTCCCACCGAAAAACGCAAGATGCACGGTTGTCACTATTTGTAATCCCATCTTCGTTAATAGTAATATCAATAGAACTATTTTGATAATGGTTTATTAGATGTTTC
>JAAZCR010000021.1 GCA_012513195.1 Bacilli bacterium
GAATAATTGATGTAGCCGTTAAATACGGCTATAATTCGGCTGATTCATTTTCCCGTGCTTTTCATTCCTTTCATGGCATTCTCCCTTCTGAGGTAAAAAGTGAGAATACACAGTTAAAGGCTTATCCTCGAATGACCTTCCAATTATCAATTCAAGGAGGATGTGAAATGAAATATCGTATTGTTGAGAAAGGACCCTTTAAGATAGTAGGATTTAAGAAGCGAGTTCCAATTATCTTTGAAGGTGTCAATCCAGAAATTGAAAAAATGGCTGAACTTTTAACACCGGAGGTAATTAATCAATTAAAAGCAATTTCAAATGTAGAACCCGAAGGTATTATCAGCGCTTCCACTAATTTTTCAGAAGGTAGAATGGAAGAGAAAGGAGAGTTAGATCATTACATCGGGGTAGCAACTTCAAGTAATGACACGGCAAGTTTTGATGTATTAGAAGTTGATGCTAGTACTTGGGCTGTATTTGAGTCGATTGGACCATTTCCGGAAGCACTTCAAAATGTGTGGGGTAGGATATATTCAGAGTGGTTTCCATCTTCAGGATATGAGGTGGCTGAAGGACCGGAAATTTTATGGAATGAGAGTCCAGACATTGGTAATCCAAAGTATCGAAGCGAAATCTGGATTCCAGTAAAGAAAAAGGACTATTAATTACCATTAATGTTTAATAGTAAGGGTGCTCTTAGTAAGAGTGCCCTTTTCATAAATGATACGACTAGTCGATATGTTTCCGACTACCGACCATGTAAAAAGACATCAAATAACCCCTCTAGTGTTGAAACAGTAGTATTAATTTAAGTAAAAAATCATAATATAAATGTCCATGTATAAAAGGGTTTTCTCACATTGAGTAAATCTAGTAGTTACAAAACTAGAAATATCATTATTAGAAAACCCTTTTGAATTATATAAAGAACATATCGATTGATGTAAAATTAATGGGATTGAGATAACAGGTTAGATGTAACATTGGAAATATAATTATATTAAGTAATAGAAAATTATGTAGTATTTTGATAAGCGTCAAATCTAGCACAGGTTGACATAAAACAAAAACTCCACCAATAGGTGGAGTCTCTTCTATTTCTTCATTCTATATTCTTCTGGTATCATCTTAGACTATGGTAATAACTTGTCTACTTCTTCTTTGTTACTTACATCAATATAAGGTATTGTCTCTAATACATACTTCAAGTATTCATATGGTTTAAGATTATTCTCTTTCACCGTTTCTATTATACTATATAGTATCGCACTTGATTTTGCTCCTTTTGGTGTGTTACTAAATAACCATCCTCTTCTTCTAATCATAAACGGTTTTATCAATCTTTCTGCTCGATTATTATCTATCTCTAATCTTCCATCTAATAAGAAGTTCTTTAAGTTTTCTAATTGACTTATACTATACGCTATCGCTTTACCTAAGGTGCTCTTTGGTAATACTTTTTCCTTTACTTTTTCTAGCCATGCTGAAAAAACTTCAACCACTGGAAGACTATGTTCCTGGCGATATCTATATCTTGCCTCTATCGATAGATCCTTTACTGGTAACCAATTTATTGAAGTAAGGGTAGATTGATCATACTTTTTTAATCCAATACAACATCTGGTAATACTTAGTATTATTAAATTTACATGTAAATGTCAACACATTTTCCAAAAAAATGGCGGTATAAAAATCCATAATTATGTTGACTGATTACTTTCATCCTTTCTATCTAGATTATTAATGTTTCTTATGCGATATGATGGACCGGTAATGTTAATCACATGTGAA
>JAAZCR010000182.1 GCA_012513195.1 Bacilli bacterium
AAGTATTGTTGGTGTTTTCTATTAAGAAACCTGATTTTAGTCAACTATTGTTAGATCGATTTCTGACCGTTATTGAAGCCTTAGACATTACACCTGTAATCATTATTACGAAATTCGATTTATTAGAGGATGACTTTATTTATCCATATATCGAATATTATAAATCGATTGGGTATCAAGTCATTACCACTTCTAAATATGATCAAACTTCAATTGCTGCTGTTATTGAAACTTTACAAGATAGAATAAGCGTCTTAGCAGGACAATCAGGTGTGGGGAAATCAAGTTTGATCAATGCGATTAACCCCCATCTTACCTTAAAGACCGATGAAATATCCGAAGCATTAGGGCGAGGTAAACATACCACACGCCATGTTGAATTATTTAAAGTTGGTAGTGGCTTAATTGTCGATACACCTGGATTTTCGAGTCTTGACTTCCAAGAGTTCAAGATTGATACGGAGATTTTAGCGAACTCCTTCATAGAATTCTTCGATTTAAGTGTAGATTGCAAATTTCGAGGTTGTTTACATATTAATGAACCTTCTTGCGCAGTAAAAGAAAAGTTAGGTAGTAATTTTGTATATAACAAGCGTTACGAACATTATAAAGAGTTTTATGAGGAAATTAAGAAACAACGGGTTATTTATCCCCGTAAGTAGGAGGATATTATGTTAGTTGCGCCTTCGTTATTATCAGCGGACTTTAGTCGTCTTAAAGATGAAGTGATTGAAATAACTGAAGCTGGGGCAGACTTAATCCATTTAGATGTCATGGATGGGATGTTTGTCCCCAATATCACCTTTGGACCACCTGTGATTAAAGCATTAAGACCGCATAGCCACTTACCATTTGATGTCCATTTAATGATTGAAAAACCAGAACGTTACATCAAGGAGTTTGTGGATGCTGGGGCAGATTATTTAACTGTTCATGTAGAAGCTTGTGTACATTTACATCGCACCTTACAAGAAATTAAAAGCCACAATATTAAAGCTGGTGTTACGCTTAATCCCCATACGCCTATCGAAAGTATTATTAATGTCCTCGATTTATGCGACTTAGTCTTAGTAATGAGCGTAAATCCTGGTTTTGGGGCTCAAACCTTTATTCCTTCCAGTTTGAAAAAGATTCGCACTTTAAAAAACTATCGGATGGAAAATAACCTCAACTACTTGATTGAAGTTGATGGAGGTATTAACGAACAAACAGGAAAGCTTTGTTTAGAAAATGGTGCGGATATTCTCGTTGCGGGTAATTATATCTTTTCTAGTAAAGATCGAAAACAAGCCATTAATTCCTTAAAGGTGTTAAAATGATTGTCAATATTGTAGCGGGTAGTCCTTTTGATTTAGAATTATTAAATATGCATCCATCTGATATTACCATTGGCGTCGATTACGGTGCGATAAGATTACTTAATATGGGAATTGCCCTTGATTATGCCTTTGGTGATTTTGATTCAATTAGTCTAGAAGACTTAAACAGATTAGAGAAAATATGTAAAAATATTAATAAATACAAAATTGAAAAAAATAATACCGATACGGAACTAGCTTTTGAGTTTGTCCTAACGCTGAAACCGAAAGTTATCAATCTCTTCGGGGTAACGGGAAAGCGGTTAGACCATTTCTTAAGTACTTTGTTTCTCTTTGAACGCATTAAAAACACTGAATGCGAACTATATATCTATGATGAACATAATAAGATCTATCTAAAGAAACCTGGTACATATAACATAAAGAAGAGCACTTACAAGTATATTTCCTTCTTTATGTATGATAAACCAGTAACCCTAGCATTAAAAAACTTTAAATATGGATTAGATAACTATTTATTAAAGAATCAGGATTCATTATGTATAAGTAACGAGATAACTGGTGATTATGGGATAATTAGTTTTACTGGTGGTCATTTACTAATTGTCGAAAGTAAGGACTAATAATCATAACTTTCCCCCGTATTTCATAATATATAACAGAGAGTGTGAAATTAAGGGGGTTATTTTATGCGCTTTTATAGTATTAAATTACCCAAGTTTTTATCAGCGATCGTCAGATTCTTTTTAAGGATTTTTAAACGGGAAAAATAATCAATATTCGCTTTAGATAAATAATAATGCCAATTTTTACTGATAATGATAATAGGTGATAAAGATGAAACTAGTATTCAGTAAAATTGGCATTATTATTGTTTATGGGAAAAATCATGATAAATATCATGTTTTAGAAGAAAGATTAAAACAGGAAGGTTATTTCCTTGAAGTGGTATATGATGGTCGAAAAAGCGAAATGCTTGCAAATTTTAACGAAACGTATCATAATATTAAAGCGAAATCACAAGATGTGATTGTCATATGTATATCACGAAAAATGCTTAAGTATCTTAAGCATTATCAAGTGAAAGGTATTGTATCAATTGATACGAAGTTAGGTAGATTAAAAGATTTACTTAATATGAATTGTGCGATTATAATTAATCAGATCTTAAAATCGAAGAAGAAGTTAATAAAAGTCAAGAATCAATATATTAATCACATTAAAAAAGAAAAAAGACTACTTATTTTCAAGCGTAGTCTTCATTTTGAAAAATTATGTGATTATTTAACCGATAATGTTAAGTATATTGAATGTTTATATTATACTTAACTTTTTTTCTAACTTATGCGCGTACAACTTTACCGGATTTTAAGGCACGAGCTGATACGTACACACGTTTGGGCTTGCCATTTACTAAAATCCGTACTTTTTGTAAGTTGGCTTTAAACTTTCTTTTTGTAGCGTTCATCGCATGGGAACGATTGTTGCCAGATGTAGTTCTCTTACCTGTAATAACACAGACTCTAGCCATAGATAAAACCTCCTTCATAGGTATATTATACCGCAATTGACTATCTTAATTTATCATATATTGACTATTTTTTCAAGATTTTTAACAATTTATTATACGAAAAAGTAGTAAAATGATTAAAACTAGTGTAAAAAAAGTTGTAAACTATAAGGATTTATAGTAAAATTTAATAGACAAATTAGAAGTGTCTTTTTAAGACATTAAGGAGGCTTTTAGTATGAGTATCCATATTGAAAGTGATTATGGCCGTATCGATATCTCAACTGATGCCATTGCGCAAATCGCTGGAACAGCCGCAACACAATGTTACGGGGTTGTTGGTATGGCATCCAATAATCAACTTAAAGATGGCTTAGCCGTGATTTTACGTCGCGAAAACTACGCTAAGGGTGTACAAATTCGCAGTGAAAATGATATGATAGATATTGATTTATTCGTAGTTTTAGGATATGGAGTAAAAATCTCAGAAGTTTCATTAGAAATTCAAAAGAAAGTCCGTTATGATGTTGAACAACATTTTGGTAAGAAAGTAAGAAGTGTGAATGTCTACGTACAGGGAGTACGCGTCATTGATGAAAATTAGGAGGTAGTTTGGATGTCAACTTTTAAAATTGACGGCTCATTATTCAAACAAATGATCATCAATGGAGCCGTTAATCTTGAAAATAACGCTGATAGAATCGATCAACTAAATGTTTTCCCTGTACCCGACGGTGATACTGGGACGAACATGAAATTAACTTTTAATTCAGGCGCTAAAGAAATAGCTAATCTCGATAGTAATTCCGTATCAGAAATCGCAAAAAAGTTATCACGCGGACTACTAATGGGTGCACGGGGTAACTCTGGAGTTATTTTGTCACAATTATTTCGTGGCTTTGCGATGGGTGTAGAAGGGTATGATATCATCGACACCGTTATTTTCGCCAAAGCCTTAAAAAGAGGGGTAGAAACAGCATATAAAGCTGTTATGAAGCCCGTCGAAGGGACAATTTTAACCGTTTCCCGCGAATCAGCGGAAGAAGCTAATCTAATTGCTAAACCAGAGTTATCATTTGAAGAACTCATGAGTCGCTTAGTTCAAGAAGCTAAGCGTTCTTTGAGTCGGACACCTAATTTATTACCTGTATTAAAAGAAGTTGGCGTCGTCGATTCAGGTGGGGCAGGGTTAGTCGTTCTCTATGAAGGTTTTGAAAAAGCCATCTTAGGGGAAAAATTAACGCTTGATGTAAGTAAACAAAGAACAACAGAAAGCGCTCAAGCAGCGTTTAAAACAGAAGAAATTCTGTATGCATATTGTACCGAATTCATTTTACAATTAGATAAAGAAAAAACGAGAGTTAACCCCTTTACGGAACAACGACTATCCAATTACCTCTTATCGATAGGCGATTCCTTGGTCGTTGTTCAAGATGATGATATCGTTAAGGTTCATGTCCATACGAATGAACCTGGTAATGCGCTTAACTTTGCGCAAAAATACGGCGAGTTTATTAAATTAAAGATCGAAAACATGAAGGAACAACATAGTACTATCGTTAATGAAACCCACTTTACTGAGAGTGTCAAAGAAGTAGAAAAAGAGAAGAAGGAATATGGCATTATCGCCGTCTGTTCAGGGGAAGGACTAGCTAATATCTTTAAAGAGATGGGTTGCGATTATATCATCTCCGGTGGACAAACTATGAATCCTTCTACAGAGGATTTTATCCAAGCAATTAAGGCAGTAAATGCGAAAAACGTCATTATTTTACCGAACAATAGTAATATCATCATGGCCGCAAATCAAGCAGCAAGTGTCACTGAAGGGGTAGAAGTGCGGGTCGTACCAACAAAAACCCTCCCCCAAGGTTATTCTTCGCTATTAATTTTCAATCCAACGGTCGATGTGGAAACCAATTATCAGGCGATGCTTGCGCAAATGAAAGAGGTTAAGAGTGGTCAAGTTACTTATGCGGTACGTGATACTCAATATAATGGTCTCAAGATTAATAAAAATGATTATATGGGTATCTATGAAAAGCACATTGTTACTTCTAACCCTAGTCGGTTAGAAACGACATTAAAACTATTAGATGAAATCATCGATGAAGATACGGAAATCGTCACCATCTTCTATGGTGAAGATGTCGATGAAACTGAAGTTGAAAAGATTAGCGAATACATTGATGAAAACTATAAAGATGTTGAATTAGAAATTTTAGAGGGTAATCAACCTGTTTATTCATATATTATTGCGGTAGAATAAGAAGCTAATAAGGGAGAGGAGATAACTACACTAACATGATTGTTAGTGTAGTTATTTTTTTTATCGGAAATGATAGATTTCGATTGACAAATAGGAAGAATATGTTAAAATAGTTCTAAGTTCAAATAGTTTGAAATACAAAATATTTGAACTTCAAATTATGAGAAAATTACGCGTACTCCTTTCCCTTCTTCTTTTCTTACCATTCTCCTTTTCCTTCTCTCTACTAAATATAAATCGACCAGTTGAGGAGTTAAGTATGAAAAAAATAGCGATTCTTACCGATAGTTCATCATCAATCTATAATATTAAACATAGTTATGAAAATCTCTTTTATATTGATCTGCCGTGTTTTATTGGTGATAAGATTTATACGGATTTTGCCCAAAATGGCGATGAAGTGTTTTATGAAGCATTAAAGAACACTGATCTTGTCCCCAAAACGAGCCAACCTTCTGTTGGTGATACCTTGGCCATGTATGAAAAAATACGCGACTTAGGCTATGAACACATCATTTATCTTCCCATCTCCAAAGAACTAAGTGGCACTTATCAAAATGCCCATCTGGCGAAAGAACTAGTTGAAGGGATAGAGGTCTCAATTGTTGATACGAAGACTACCGCTAGTATCCTCTGTAGCATTTTGCTACAAGCTTGCCGTTTAGTAAGGTTGGGTTATGATGTGAACACTATTATCGAAAAAGTTATGACGATAAGAGAGAATAGTGGCTATTATGTCACCCTAAATGACTTAACTGCTTTAGTTAAGAATGGACGCTTATCGAATGCGAAAAGCATGATTGCGAACTTTTTAAAACTTAAACCTGTCATTGAACTTACCAAGGATGGGAAACTTGTTAGTTTAGAAACAGTAAGAACTTATAAGGCGGCCATTAAAGCAGTCATTGAACGAGTGGCCATGGAAATTGATCCACATAAGGGGGTATTCCATGTGTCATACGCCAATAATGTGAACGATTTAGATTTTGCGTTGAATATTATTAAAGAACGTTTCCCACATTTACGGGTTGAAATCTTTAATCTACCAGCAACGATTGTCGCTCATGTGGGCTTACAAGTGTTAGCAGTGGGATATGTGAATTATTAAGAATATAATATAGATGATGGAGGAAGAAAGATGATTTTTGAAAAAGTAAGAGATATTATTAGTAACGAATTGAGTGTAGCCAAAGATGAAATTACTTTAGAAACCAACTTACAAGATGATTTAGGAGCCGATAGTTTAGATGCGGTTGAACTTGTCATGAGTATTGAAGATGAGTTTAACATTCAAATTCCTGATGATGTTGCCCAAAAACTACGAACAGTAGAAGACATCGTAAAATATTTAGAAGAACATGTTAATTAAAGCGATAAATTAATCGCTTTAATTTTTAGTTATATACTTTGAATATCAAACTATTTAAAATGGAGGGGCACCATGGATTTTAAACAGATTCAAAGTATCATAAAAGACTTTGAAAATTCTAATATCACCCACTTAGAAATCGAGTTTGATAACTTTAAGATAAAACTAGAAAAAGATAGTATTCCTAAAGTAACTGTTACAAAAGAAGAGACTGAGGTTAAACCAAAAGAGGTCAAAGAAATAGAGCCGACAGGATTTCCAGTAAAATCGCCCTTAGTTGGTACTTTCTATGCTGCGAGTAGCCCGCAGGATGAGCCTTTTGTGAAAGTGGGACAACATGTCAACAAGGGCGATACCCTCTGCATCATCGAAGCGATGAAAATTATGAATGAAATAACCTCTCCTGTAAGTGGTATTGTGCAAGCGATACATGTAAAAAATGGTGAACCTGTAGGTTTTGATGAAGTCATCATGACCATTGTGTAGGTGGTTATTATGCAGAATAAGGTTTTAGTAGCAAATCGTGGCGAAATAGCATTACGGATAATCCGCGCTTGTAAGGAATTAGGGATTAGCACTGTGGCTGTTTATTCAACCGCGGATAAGGATAGTTTACATGTTAAATTTGCCGATGAAGCTATCTGTATTGGTAGTGAAAAAAGTGCTAACAGTTATTTAAATATCAATAATATCATTAGCGCAGCAATTGCGACAGGTTGTAACGCTATTCATCCCGGTTATGGGTTTCTATCCGAAAATGAAAAGTTCGCTGAGATTGTAGAGAAATGTAATATTAAGTTTATTGGACCAAGCAGCAAAGTCATTGAGCAATGTGGGAATAAAGCTAATGCACGGAAGATTGCCCAAGCATGCGGTGTCCCTGTTGTTAAAGGGTCCGATGGTATAGTAAGTAATCTCGGTGAAGCATTAACGATCGCTCAAGAGGTAGGGTATCCTATCTTAATTAAAGCTGTAAATGGTGGTGGAGGAAAGGGGATAAGCATCGTTAAAAATGAAGAGGAGTTAAAGCGTACTTTTGAAAGAACGATGTTAGAAGCTTACGCCAATTTTGGTGATCGTAGCGTCTATATCGAAAAACTCATTGAAAATCCCCGCCATATCGAAATCCAAATCTTAGCTGATAGTTATGGTAATGTGATTCATTTAGGTGAAAGGGATTGTTCCATCCAAAGGCGCAATCAAAAAATAATTGAAGAAACACCTAGTCCCTTTGTATCCGAAGAATTGCGAGAAAAGATGGGACAAGCTGCCATTAAAATCGCGAAATATTTAGGATATGTCAATGCGGGGACAGTAGAGTTTATTGTGGATAGAGAGGGTAATTATTACTTTATCGAGATAAACACCCGCATTCAGGTTGAACATCCCATTACCGAGATGGTTACTGGTGTTGATTTAGTCAAGGAACAAATAAAAATAGCATATGGACATGAGTTAAGTTATAAACAAGAGAATATCCATTTCACTGGCCATGCGCTTGAATGTCGGATAAATGCGGAGGATGTAGACAATAACTTCGCTCCCTCCCCAGGGAAGATTAATAATTTAGTTTTACCAGGTGGTTTTGGGGTAAGAATTGATAGCCATCTTTATAGTAATTATGTTGTACCGCCTTACTATGATTCGTTACTAGCCAAACTCATCGTTCACGGACAAAACCGCAAAGAAGCGATACGCAAAATGCGCATCGCCTTAGAACAGTTCGTTATCGAAGGGATTAAGACTAACATCGAGTTTCAATACTTAATCATGCATAATCCCGATTTTGTCCGTGGTAGTTACGATACTAGTTTTATTAAGAGGTTCATAGAACTCGTAAGGAGCGAAGCATAATGGAACATTTTTTAGAAGATCGCAAATCGAAATTAGAAATTTTTCGGACGAGAGTCCGAAAAAAGATAGTTAAGACTGAAAAAATTGATATTCCCAGTGATCTATTTATTAAAAGTGAGTCTTGTCAAGAGTTAATTTATAATGATGATTTTCTTAAGAGTTATAAAGTGTGTCCTAAATGTAACTAACATTTTCGGATAAATGCCCGTGAAAGATTAAATCTCATCCTTGATAAAGGAAGTTTTCAAGAACTTTTTACTGAGTTAAGAACGACAAACCCTTTAGATTTTCCCGATTATGAAGCGAAAATAAAAAGTTACCAAGAAAAAACTAATGAAAACGAAGCATTTATCTGTGGATTAGGAATGATAAATAAAATCCCTGTAGCACTTGGCGTATTAGATAGTTACTTCATGATGGGAAGTATGGGGAGTGTGGTCGGGGAGAAAGTTACAAGATTAATCGAAACTGCTTTTGAAAAAAGACTACCTCTCATCATCTTTTCAGCATCGGGTGGAGCCCGCATGCAGGAAGGCATCTTCTCCCTCATGCAGATGGCAAAAACTACTGCCGCCCTAAAGTATTATCAAGATGCGGGATTACTATATATATCTGTTTTAACCCATCCCACTACAGGTGGGGTGGCAGCGAGTTTTGCGATGTTAGGTGATATTATCATTAGCGAACCCATGAGTTTAATTGGCTTTGCGGGACAAAGAGTTATCAAAGAAACCATTAAACAAGATCTGCCTGAAGGGTTTCAAACCGCTGAGTTTCAATTAGAAAAAGGTTTTGTCGATTTAATTTGTGACCGCAAAGATTTACGTAACGTATTGGGAAAAATCCTCTCGATGCATAAGAAGGAGGACTAAGAATGCTTAATCAGTTAGAAGAACAAGTATGGAATCGGGTATTACTGGCGCGCCATCCAAAACGACCAACCACCAGAGCCTTAATAGATTTCCTGATTACAGACTTTATTGAACTTCACGGTGACCGCCTATTTGGTGATGATAAAGCCATCATCGGTGGGATTGGTTATTTAGGGAAAATACCTGTGACCGTGATAGCTGAAGAAAAAGGGGTTACTACAGAAGAAAAGATCAAACGCAATTTTGGCATGCCCCATCCGGAAGGATATCGAAAGGCGCTTAGACTTATGAAACAAGCGGAGAAATTTCAACGTCCCATTATCTTCATAATTGATACGCCTGGAGCTTATCCAGGGATTGGGGCGGAAGAGCGGGGACAAGCGGAAGCGATTGCGCGGAATCTCATGGAGATGATTAAGTTAAAGGTTCCACTTATTTCCATTGTGTTAAGTGAAGGTGGTTCGGGTGGTGCATTAGCGATTGGTGTTAGCGATGAGATTTGGATGTTTGAAAATGCGATCTATTCCATCCTTTCACCGGAAGGGTTTGCGACTATTCTTTATAAGGATGTGTCACTAGCTAAAAAATGCGCATCGCTCATGAAACTTACAAGTTTTGACCTCTATCAATACAAAATCATTGATAGGATTATTCCCGAAGTAAAAAATGGGTTACAGGATAATGCGAAGTACTCCTTTGAGG
>JAAZCR010000183.1 GCA_012513195.1 Bacilli bacterium
GGTCCTCATTTACTGTTAAATCGATTAATTTATACATTTAAACTCTCCCCTTAACTTCCTCATTAATATAAGTTATTAAATCAGTTAGATTTGGTTTGATAACTTCTGGTCGTTTTACTGCTTGCGTCGCTGACTTAATATCCTTCAAACCGTTTCCTGATACAACTAATACTACAGTTTCATTAGGTTCAATCATACCTTCCCTTACTAGTTTCAATAATCCCGCAAATCCTGCGACACCAGCAGGCTCACCAAAGACTCCTGTATGTCTTGCTAAGTAAGTCATAGCTTCAAGGATTTCCTCATCAGTAACATCAATCGCTATACCATTACTTTCATATAACGCGTTTAAGGCTTTATAACCATTCCGAGGTATACCAACTGAAATACTATCCGCAATGGTATTAGGCACTTCATAATCAAATTCCCGCTTTTTGCTTCGGTAAGCACGGTTAACGGGATTCGCACCTGTCGCTTGGACAGATACTAATGTAGGTAGTTTATCGATTAAGCCTAATTCATAAAACTCTTTATAGCCTTTCCACGCACCGGAAATGGAACAACCATCACCAACGCTCATGATGATTTTATCTGGTACGTTAAAGTTCATTTGTTCAATGATCTCGAATGCTACAGTTTTCTTTCCATCAACAAGATAAGGGTTTATTGCACAACTTCTGTTATACCATTCAAAGTGCTCGACAGCTTGTAAACAGAAATCATAAGCTGTGTCATAATTACCATCAACTAAGATTACTTTACTACCAAATACTAATAGTTGCGCAAGTTTACCTTCAGGAATTGTCTTTGGAACAAATATGTAATTCTCAATCCCCATGCAAGCCGCAAAACCCGATAAACTAGAAGCCGCATTTCCAGTCGAAGCAGCTGCGATTGTTGTTTTACCTAATTCTATTGCTTTAGCGACACCTATCGCACTAGCCCGATCTTTTAAACTTGCGGTGGGGTTTCGTCCTTCATCTTTAATATAAATATTTTTTATATTAAGTTTCTCTTCTAATCTAGTTGCTTTATATAATGGTGAAAAGCCTATATGTAATGGCGCAATACCCTTTCTTGTTTCTAATGGTAAGATGGGGAAATAACGCCAGATGCTGCGATCTTCATTATTTAATAGATATTCTTTTGTCAGTTCTTTTTTGACTTCATCAATATCAAAAACAACATCAAGCGTCCCCACTGTCCCACAAACGGGACAGTGATAGGGGATGCTTTCATCATAAGTTCTTCCACATTTTGAACAACGTAGGTATTTGATTTTTTTCATTATTTCACCTTATTTACATAGGTAATGGGGATAAGAGCATACATCGCACAAGCTTTAATTAATTCTTTCTTCCAAGTCTTTTCATTTGGAGCATGTGCTTCCTCTTCATGGCCAGCCCCAAAACCGATACAAGGAATATTATATCTTCCCATAATACTTACCGCATTAGTTGAGAAGGTCCATTTATCTACCACTGGTTCTTCATCAAATAAAGTGGTATAAGCATCAACTAAGGTACGACAAGCTACATGATCTTCTGGTAAAACCCAAGTTGGGAAGTAACATTCAGTTGGATAAACTAAACCCGTATAGGATGGTCTTTCATATGTGTACATAGATACTTCAGCGTTCGCTGCTTTTACAGCTGGTAAATTCCGTATTTCTTGTAGAGCTTTTTCCCATGTTTCGCCATTAGTTAAGCGACGGTCAATGGAAATCGTGCAACTGTCCGCTACAGCACAACGGCTAGGAGATGTAAAGAAAATTTCGGAAACAGTTAAGGAACCTTTGCCTAAGAAATCATCATAATGAAGGTTTTCGTGTAAAGCACGTAATTCTAACAGAATTGGGGCCATTTTGAAAATCGCATTATCACCACGTTCAGGTGCTGAACCATGGCAACTTAGCCCATGAGTGGTTACTTTAATCTCCATTCGTCCTCTTTGACCTCGATAAATTCGGCATGCTGTCGGTTCCGTTATGACAACAAATTCAGGACGGATTTTATCTTCATTAATGATATATTGCCAACATAAGCCATCACAATCTTCTTCTTGAACCGTACCTGTCACAATTAACGTATAATCATCTTCGAGATTCAATTCTTTAATAATTTTACCAGCATAGACCATGGCAGCCATGCCACCTTTTTGGTCGCTCGCACACCGTCCATAGATGCATTCTTCATCTTCTTTTCCTTCATAGGGGTCAAATTCCCAAAGACTAGGATCTCCCACACCTACAGTATCGATATGGGCATCCATCGCTATAACATGTTTACCCTTACCGATATAACCTAAGATGTTGCCCATGGGATCGATTTCAACTCTGTCAAAACCTACTTTTTCCATTTCTTCTTTAATCCGCAAAACCACTTGTTTTTCTTGACTACTTTCACTGGGAATACGAATCAAATCCCGTAAGAACTTTGTCATTTCTGGTTCATATTTCTTCGCTAGTTCTAAAACTTTATCATGAATCATAATTTACCCTCCATATTTTCTATTACATTAATTTTAAATATTTTTTAACCAACTCATAATCTTCAAGCGTATCAATATCTTTAAGAATCATCGCATCATTAACTTCATAAAAGACAATTTCCTTTAAATGCTTCTTAAGGATGGGTTTACCCCCAACATCTCCTTCTAAAGCCATTAACTCTGGATAGAATCTGTTGGAAAAAATCGTAGGGCTTCCCCATTTATCTCTATAACATGGAACAATTAACTTATCGGGATGCATATAAAATAAACTGATTAAACCATTGACAGTTTCTACATCTAATAAAGGTTGATCGCAAGGAACAAAGGCATAACCTAACGCATCAGTGGCAGAGGATACTCCCAATTTGATTGATTCACTTTGTCCTAAGTGTGCTTTAGGATTAAAGATAACTTCAAAGCCCCATGCTTTTCCTAAATTAAGAATAGTCGTATCATCACTTACAAGAATTCTTCTCTTAAAGTTGCTTTGTTTTACTACTTCAAAAGTATATGTAATTAATGGTCTATCCCCTAGGGGCAACAGTAATTTATTTGTACCCATCCGTTTACTTTTTCCAGAAGCCATTATTATCGCATGAACCATGTTACTCCTCAAAACATTTAAGTATTAATTGATAAGCTGCATCGAAATATTCATCGAGATTAAACTCTTGTTCATCAATTAAATACTGCATACTTGCACCCATCATCAGGCTAACCATGATGTAGGGTAACATCTTTTTGATTTTGGGGTCAATCTTACTATTTTTTAGGACTTCACTAATGTTTTGTCGCCACTTCCGAAAACTTTCTTGGAACTTCCCTCTAATAACCTCATCTACTGTACCTTGAACCCAATAGTCAAACTGGACATAGTCAAATTTTTTATTATTTAGGATATCATCTTTTTTCTCTTTAAAAAGATTACTGATATTTTCTTTATCACTATACTTTTCGAGATCCACTGATTCTTTCCGTTTTTCTGAGAATCTTTTCTGCATGCGATCAATCAATGCCACTAGTAACTCATTCTTTGTTGGATAGTAGTAATGTAGTAGCGATTGACTCGTTTGTGCTTCTTTCGCAATTAGATGCATGCGTGTACCACTAATTTTTTCCCTTGCGATAACTTCTAAAGTGGCATCGAGAATCCGTTCTGTTATATCTTTTTCCATTTTTTTACCTCCAAGTTTATTAGAACCGTTTCCATACTTCTTGCGCAAGTTCAACACTTCTAGCCATGATTCGTTCTTCATCAATATTAACTAATTCACGATTTTCCATAATGACTTTACCATCAATCATGGTTGTAATGACATTTCGACCATTTACACCAAAGAGGAGATGACTATTGATATTATCTTTAGTAATTGGTGTTGGTGCATTATAATCAACGATAATAATATCAGCTAAGGCATCTTTCTTTAGCACACCTATTTCCTTACTGATAAATCTTTGGGCAATTTTTCGATTGTTTTCAAACAACATTTTTGGGATTTCTACCCAAGCCACATTAGAATCTTTATTTTCGTGTTTATGAATTAAATTACCAACTTTATAAGATTCCATCATGTCAGTTGTATAACCATCGGTACCCAAACCTAACATGATACCCTTTTCATACATCTTAAGTACAGGCGAACAACCAACCGCGTTGCCCATATTTGATTCAGGGTTATGCACGACAATCGTGTCGGTTTCTTTTAAGAGGTCCATTTCATGTTCAGTTATATGAATACAATGAACCGCAATAGTTTTCTTACCTAGAACACCACGTTCATACCACCGCTCAATAACACCTTTTCCATATTTTTGTTTACTATCGATGACATCTTCAATTCCTTCCGCACAATGGACGTGGAAACCAGTATCTAATCCTGCGATGCTCGCAAGACATTTATCTAGTGTCTTATCAGAAATGGTCATAGAAGCATGTAAACCGAATGTGGCCTTTAACATGTCATCATTAATCTTGTTACAATAATTAATAAAGTCGACGTTTTCTTTAATACCTTCTAACGCTCTTACTTCACCATCACGATCCGAAGTCTCATAACAGAGGTTACTTCTAATTCCTACATAACGAGCTGCTTCTGCAATTTTGAAGAGAGAATCAGTTATCGCATATGGACTTGCATGGTGGTCAAAGACGGTGGTAACACCATTCTTAACTTGGTCTATCATCGGCACAAGCGCACTATAATAGACATCCTCTAAGGTTAAGACTTTATCTAACCGCCACCATAATCCTTTCAAAATATCCGTGAAACATTTAGGTTGCGGACTATCGTTATTTATCCCACGCGCAAAGGTACTATAATAATGCATATGGGTATTGATGAATCCCGGCATGATTAGGTTACCTTTCGCATTGATAAACCGAGCTTTAGGATATTTTGCTCTTAAGACTGTATATTCACCTATATCAGTAATACGATTACCCTCGACTAATACAGCGCCATTATAAATGATGTTGTTTGCTTCATCGCGGGTTACAACGATACCATTACCGATGAGAATCATTTAACTTCCTCCTTCCAGAAGAGATAAGGATATTCATTAATGCATACCATAATAATCTCTCTTAGATCTTTAGAAATGGTATTTTCATCACCTAAATAGTAATCAACGACTTCGCCCGCTTTTGTTCTTACCTTAATGTGGGTATCATTAAGACGCACAAAGCCAGTATTTGTGCTATCTTCGAAGGATACTAAGTCATCAAATATTGTTACTTTGTCTTTATATGGATTACCTTGATATGGACAGAAAATACCACAGTTACAACATTCGTTACATAAGGCATCAAGATGGACGATTTGATGCTTACCATTCACGATTACTTTAACATTAGCGCGATTAGGACATACATCAACACATAATTCACAAACCTTATTACATGCTAAGCATCGCGTCGCTTCCTCTTCATTAGTTAATGCATCTTTCAAAATACCTTTACGATTATAGAGTTCAGTTTCATTAAACTCAAAATCTTGAACTCGATAAATATCAGATAATCCTAGACGGTTTAAGATTACCTTACTTACTTTCTTCGCATCACTAATCGCTTCTACAATCGTCCTTGGTCCACTCTTCGCATCACCAGCAATGAAGACATTTGTACGACTCGTTTCTAATTCTTCGTTCACTACGGGATAGCCATTATTATTTAGGCTTATGCCATTAGTAATGAGAAGATCACGGTCGACATGTTCACCTATCGCAGAAATTACGTAATCACATTCGATATCTTCATATTTATCTGTTGGTACAGGACGTCTTCTTCCACTAAAATCAGGACTACCAAGTTCCATTATATTAACTCTTAATTTCCCATCTATGAAGCTTACAGGCTGCCGTAGTTCTTTAATTTGTATGCCTTCTTGTTCAGCAAGTTTAATCTCTTCGCGACTTGCGGGCATAAAGGCTTTAGTTCGGCGATAGACGATTTGCACCTCTTCAACATTAGGAAGGCGTTTCGCACTCCGTGCACAATCAATTGCTACATCGCCACCACCGACTATAACTACTTTCTTACCAACATTTAATTTGTCGCTATCTTCATTAAACATTTTTAAGAAGTCAAAGGCATTGATTACTCGGTCTGTTCCTACGTCAAGTTTAAGTTGTTCAGGTATCCACGTTCCAATAGCCAAGATTAAATAATCGTACTCTTTTAAAAATTCATCAATATTAAAATGTGGATTACAATTGAACTTAAATTCAACACCGCTCTTTTCAACTAATTGGTAATCTAAATCAATTTCTTCTCTTGCGATACGGAACTTAGGTATTAAATATTGAACCATACCATAGGGTTTATCTTGTTTATCCATAACCGTAACAGCAACCCCATTACGTCTTAAGAAGAATGCACAAGCCAGCCCAGCTGGTCCTGCCCCAATTATTCCTACCCTTTTATCACTTCTTAATTCAACCGGTTTAAGGTTTTCAATATAGGTTTTTTGGGCATTTAATGCCGCTATTTTTTTCATATTACGAATTTGAATAGATTCATCATAATCTAGACGGGTACACTTATCTTGACAGAAGTGAGGACATAGCGTACCAGTAATCATAGGGGCACTATTATCTTTAAGAATCACCTCAAGAGCTTCCGCAAACCGTTCCTCACCAACCAACTTAATGTATTCTGGAATATCTTGATTGATAGGACAACCATTCTTACAAGGAGCAATGGCGCAATCAAATAATGGTAATGAGGAAGAAATCTTCCTTATTTCTACAGGTTTACGCTCTTTTAAATGATATTTATTGGTTAATGCATCCTCAGCGAGTTTATTTAATTTTTCAACATCGATCTTATCATAATTCTTAATATCTTTTTCAATATATAAAGCCATTTGGGTGATACGCTCATAACCACCAGGTTTTAATAACGTGGTCGCAAATGTGATTGGTTGAATACCTACTTGTAATACTTTTTTGATGTTAAAGAAATCAATTCCCCCTGCATAAGAAATGAGGAGATCACCATTAAATTCATTTGCTAGTCGTTTAGCCATGTTGATGGTAAGTGGATATAGCGCCCTTCCTGACATATACATTTCTTCGCCGGGTAACTCATGGTTTAAAATTCTTACAGGTAAGGTGTTGCTTAATTTTACACCAACTTGTAATCCTAAAGATGTAGCTTTTTCTTTTAATCTTCTTAACATCTGAACTCCATCATCATATTGTAAATCATGTTTAAAATGGTGAGGGTTTAATACGATGTAGTCATAACCCATTTGTTTCAAAGTTTGTGAAACAAATTCTTCACCTAAAAGAGTTGGATTTAACTTAATATAGGTATTTAAGTGTTTTTCTTCTAGTAAGTAAGTAACGATTTTTTCAATTTCTTCTGGTGGACAGCCATGTAATGTTGATAATGTAATGGAGTTCGCAATTTTTGGACTAATATTTTGTAAATCATCTATCGTAAAGCGCCTAAACATGGCGATATTTTCTGCTAAAAAATTGTAACATTCTTGCCAGATTGGCGTATTACGTGCATCCTTTAATCCCTCAATAAAATCATCAATCTTTTTACTCTTGATTCCTGCTAAATCATAACCAACACTCATGTTAAACATGAAATCCCGAGTATCACTTAGTTCAAGTTCTTTCATCAACACATGTAGCACAAACCAAGCCTTGACATATTCATTAAAGGCTTCTTGAACTGTTAATTCAGTAGACCATTCGACGTTATAACCTTCGTCCGTAGCCCGTATACATGGTTTACTTACAGGTAAATCTTCTCCATCAATGATTTGGACGGTTTTTAACTCCATGAAGCGACAACCAGTTAGATAACTTGCGATAATATTTTGGGCGAGTTGCGTATGTGGTCCTGCTGCTGGTCCTAAAGGAGTAGCTATCTTTTCATTGAATAAAGTGATATAGGTACCAGTTTGATTTTTATAGAATTTAGCTTTTCTAATACCAAAAATGCTATTATTTTTTTTATATTCGGTCATAATCCAATTGATGAGGGCATTAAAGGGAATAGGTTTCATTCTATCACTCATGTTTTACCTCCCTAATCTAAAATCAAAAGTGGAGTGGTAGAAATATATTATTGAGTTAACCTACGCACTCCACTTACATACATACTATATATCTTATATATTATTTATGATAGTTAAATATTCTTTCTTGTTTACGATCTAATAGTTTGTATAATGTATCAACTGGATCTTTAACTTTACTTAAGAAAATCATCGCAGCGATAATATATGGTTTATATCCTGCTTGTCGATATAGTGGGGTGCGATAACGATCAAAGACGGTTTCGCTTACTTCACCTTGCTTACAACTTACACCAGTTATATCTGCTGGTAAACAATGTAGATATAAGGCATTACCATTCTTAGTTAGTTTCATCATATCTTCGGTACATTCCCAATCTTTGTAAAGAGCATTATGGGCTAAAAGTTCTTTTTCAAGTTCTTTGATACCTTCAAAATCGCCCTTTTCATATAATTGGGTGCGTTTTTCCATCGCTTTGAATGGTGCCCATGACTTCGGATAAACGATATCCGCATCTTTAAAGGCTTCCTGCATGGAGTTGGTTATCGTGAAACTACCACCAGATTCTTGTGCGTTTTTCTTAGCAACTTCGATGCATTCATCCATGAGGTCGTAGCCTTCTGGATATGCTAAGACAACATCCATACCAAAGCGTGTCATTAAACCAATTACACCTTGTGGTACCGATAATGGTTTACCATAGGAAGGTGAATAAGCCCATGTCATCGCAACCTTTTTACCTTTTAAGTTTTCAATACCACCAAACTCATTAATTAAATGTAACGTATCAGCCATCGTTTGTGTTGGATGGTCGATATCGCATTGAAGATTAACTAATGTTGGTCGTTGTGGTAATACACCTTCGTTGTAGCCTTCTTGGACATATTTACTAACGTTGCGCATATAAGTATTACCTTTACCGATGAACATATCATCGCGAATACCTATAACATCAGCCATGAAACTTATCATATTTGCGGTTTCACGGACAGTTTCCCCATGCGCAATTTGTGATTTACCTTCATCTAAATCTTGAACTTCTAATCCTAAGAGGTTACAAGCACTCGCAAAACTAAATCTTGTTCTCGTTGAATTGTCACGGAATAACGAAATTGCGAGTCAACTATCAAATATTTTTGACGAAATATTATTATTTCGCATTTCTCTTAGAATTTCAGCAACTTCGAAGACTGCTTGTAATTCTTCAAATGTCTTTTCCCAAGTTAAAAAGAAGTCGTTGTTATACATGTTGTGATAATTTAATCGACTTAATAAATCAATTCGTTTTTTTATTTCCTCCACTATCCCACCTCACCCAATTTTTGACTGACTAGTCAATCTAATCATATTATATGAAAACGCTTTTGTCAAGATATCACAAGTAAACTAGTATATTTTCTGTGATTTTTATCACAATTTTTCTCCTCACCAACAGTAAATATCATGTATTTTATAGTAAATTTAGTATTTATATTCTTAAAAACATAAGTAATGAACACTGAAGTAGTAATAAAATGCATTTTAGATTTGATGTTTACTGTAAAAATTTCGTTTTTCGAAGATAAAAACAACCAGTTACAACTATTCCTACTTGACTAAATATTTGCTTATCCATTCCTTATAGTAAATATCATAATCGAACAAGAAATTATAAAAAATAATATAAATATGATAAATTTTGTTATAAACTAATTTGATTTCTTTCCAGTATCTCTCAATAAACAAGAAAATCTGGAGTTAATAGTAGTCTAACTATTATTGGATTTTGGTTTTTATATATTGTGTACCTTTTTTTCAATTTATAATAAAGATTTTGTGTTTCATTTTACTAACTGAAAATAGATTAAATAGTTTAACATCCAATAATTTGAAAAACCTATAGGGTTACATCACCCTATAGGTTTATTGTTTTATTATTTATTTTCTAAAACTTTCTTTACAGCCGCAAAAATCTTTTGATAACCTGTACATCTACAGAAGTGTCCCGATATTTCCCGTTTAATCTCTTCATCAGTGAGATGCTCACCTTTTTCAACTAAGGCGGTAGTTGTTAATACTAAACCAGGTGTACAGAATCCACATTGAATGGCTCCTTCATCAACGTATGCTTCTTGAACTTTTGAAAGCTTACCATTTTTCGCGAGTCCTTCGATGGTTGTAATGTGTTTGCCATCAGCCCATACTGCTAGATATATACAAGAGTCAATAGGTTCACCGTCAATGAGTACGGTACAAGCACCGCATTCACCAACACCACAACCTTGTTTTACACCTGTGAGATGGAGTTCATTGCGTAGTACTTCTAAAAGCGAGGTACGAATATCAACTTCGAGGGATACTTGCTCACCATTTACGATAAAGCTAATTTTCTTTTTCAATTCTTCCATTAATTATCCCCCCTTAGTTCCCTTAAAGCACGATAAGTTAGTACTTTAATTAAATGTTCTCGATAAGCTTTTGACCCTCGCCATGAATCTCGTGGTTTAGCATCCAATAATGTCATTTCACTTATTGTCTTTAAATTATCTTCGGTTAGCTCTAAACCTATACTCACTTTTTCTGCTTCATAACAGCGAATTGGTGTTGGTGCACTAACACCTAACGCAATTCGTAAATCATTAACTCTATTATCAGTAGTATTTAGCAATACTGCTACACCAATCATAGCGATATCCATCGCTTTACGGTTACTAAATTTAATATACTTACCTTTAAAATTTGTGTAGTTTTCTTTAGTTATAAGAATTTTGGTCAGAATTTCACTGGGTTGTAACTTAACCTTTCCAGGACCAGCATAAAACTCCGTAAGTGGTACCGTCCTTGAACCCATCGCTGTTTCAAGGACTAATAACGCATTTAAAGTTAGTAGTGCAGGAGCACTATCTGCTGATACCGCACCGTTACAAATGTTCCCACCTATCGTCGCAATATTGCGGATTTGTGGTCCACCCATACTTACGGCTGCTTCCGCAAGGATGGGAATATGCTCATTAATAAGGTCGTTACGGAATATCTTAGTAAAGGTCGTTAAGGCACCTATTTCAATCGTACCATCATCTAACATTTTAATTTCATCCAATCCTTTGACCCTTTGTAAACTCAGCAATTCAACTTCTTCGTACTTACCATGTCTTAAATTGATTAAGACATCAGTTCCCCCCGCAATTACTTTTAACTGTGGATTGTTTTGATAAATATCTAACGCTTCTTGTAAGCATGTTGGTTCATAAATTTTTTTAATATCAAACATGCACACCACCCCCTATAATAATCCTTCTTCTTTAAATTTCTCAAAGACACTTTGAGGATTCATCGGTATCTTATTAAACGCAACTCCTGTCGCATCTAATACCGCATTGCGAACAGCAGGGGCTGGTGATATCGTGGGATTTTCACCCAATGATTTTTGCCCAAATGAACCTGTTGGATCCGGTAACTCAACGAAATGTGCTTCAATCTTTGGTGTATCCATGATAGTTTGGAGTTTATAGTCTAACAGATTATTATTTAATGGCGCACCAGTCTTTTCATCAAACATGAGTTTTTCCGATAACGCTGCCCCTAATGACATACTTACACCACCATGGACTTGTCCTTCTGCCAACACTGGATTAATGATGGTACCAGAATCATTAACATTAATAACTTGGAGAACTTCTATTTGACCTGTCAACATATCTACTTCTACTTCCGCAAAACTTACACCATATGCGATCGCATTTGTTCTGATATTTACGGATGTATCAGAGGTTATTGGTTTAGAACCAATGCGGTCATAGAAAGCTTCTAAAGCTATTTCACTGATATCACATATAGGTCTATTTAAGCCAACTTCAATAATCTTACCATCTACAATATCAAGATTCTCTATTTGTAATCCCGTTTTTTTGCTAGCGATTTCTAACACTTGTTTCTTTACTTCTAAAGCAGCTTGTTTAACTGCTGCCCCAGTGATATATGTTTGTCTTGATGCATATGCTCCTGTATCAAATGGCGCAATATCCGTGTCTTGCGTTGAAATGATGTGAACCATTTCAACAGGAATACCAATAGCTTCAGCTGCCATTTGTGTAAATACAGTATCGGCTCCTTGACCGATTTCGGTTGCACCAAGAATTAGTTGCACAGACCCATCTTGGTTCATCGCGATGCGGCACCCAGCAACTTCAAGACATACAGGATATGTTCCTGAGAAGTAACTAAAACAAGCCATCCCTAAACCACGACGTTTTTCGCCTGTTTGATTCTTATATAATTCTTTCTTTTCATCCCATTTAATTAATTCTTTACCAACTTTAATACACTCAGGTATACCAAAGGTTCTAACTGTAAGTTTAGAGATTGGATCAACATGACCTGCTTGTATTAGGTTGTTCATCCGAAATTCAATTGGATCAAGCTCTAGTTTTCGTGCAATATCATCTAAATGACTTTCTAAGGCAAAGAAAATTTGGGGTACACCATACCCACGCATTGCCCCTGCACTAGGTAGATTAGTATATACTGTTTTAGGTTCCGCTTTAAAAGATTTGAAGTTATATAAAGGACGGAACTTACTTATCGCACTCATAATAATTGAGTGACCATGGGATGCATAAGCACCGTTATTAGAGATCGCTTTTATGTGAATTGCTTGTAATTTATGGTCTTTCGTAACAGCCGTTTTCAGATAAAATTTCATCGCATGGCGGGTTCTAGTCGCAATAAAACCTTCTTCCCGCGTCATAGTATAACGGACAGGACGACCATTAACCGCAAGAGTCATTGCTGCGACCATCGGTTCTACAATAACTTCTTGTTTATTTCCAAATCCGCCCCCAATATAGGGCTTGACAACTCTAACCTTTCCCCAAGGTAACCCTAATGCTTCAGCCACAATGCGACGTGCAATATGGGGAATTTGTGTTGAGGAAACAATTACAATCCGATCATTTTCCATATAGGCATATGCTGTATGGTTTTCTAATTGACAATGTTGCACAATAC
>JAAZCR010000022.1 GCA_012513195.1 Bacilli bacterium
AGATGAGAAGCGATTAGATGAAGTATTTAGTAAATATAAGCCAACTATCGTTTTCCATGCAGCAGCACATAAGCATGTACCTCTAATGGAAGTAAGTCCGAAAGAAGCAATTAAGAATAATATCTTTGGGACATATAATACAGCTAAGAAAGCTCATGAATATAAAGTTAAGAAGTTTGTGTTAATCTCTAGTGATAAAGCCGTAAATCCCACTAATATTATGGGGGCTACTAAGCGATTCGCAGAGATGATTATTCAAGCCTTTAATAAAGTAAGTAATACTCAATATGCAGCAGTTAGATTTGGTAATGTCTTAGGTAGTAATGGTTCAGTAATTCCTCTCTTTAAGAAGCAAATTGAAGATGGTGGACCTGTAACGGTAACACATAAGGATATTATTAGATATTTCATGACCATTCCTGAAGCAGTGCAACTAGTATTACAAGCAGGTGCTTTTGCGAATGGTGGGGAAATCTTTGTGTTAGACATGGGTGAACCAGTCAGAATCTTAGAGCTGGCAGAAAAACTAATTCGCTTAAGCGGATATGAACCATATACAGATATAAAAATTGAGTTTACTGGATTACGGCCAGGTGAAAAACTCTTTGAAGAACTGCTCGTAAAAGAAGAAGGATTAATCGGTACAAGAAACGATAAAATCTTTGTAAGTCATGTTAATGGTATCGATATAAAGCAAATAGAAGAAGAACTACATGAAATGAAGCAATTGATTGATAACGATGATATAGTAATACAAGATGTATTTAGTAAGTATGTATGTTCATATCGTAAAGAATCTTGTAACTAGATTACAGTAGTTGGAAGGAAGCATACTCAATGAGTAAGAAAATCTACTTATCTTCACCACATATGAGTGATGAAGGATATGAAATGCAATATATAAAAGAAGCATTTGATACGAACTGGATAGCACCTTTGGGGGCTAATGTAACCGGGTTTGAAAATGAGTTAGCTGCCAAAATAGGCGTTAAGCATGCTGCTGCTTTGATATCAGGTACAGCAGCTATACATATGGCATTAAAAGCTGCAGGTGTGGAAACAGGGGACATCGTATATTGTCAAAGTTTAACCTTTGCTGGTACTTGTAATCCAATAATATATCAAAATGCGATACCAGTTTTCATTGATAGTGATTATGAAACTTGGAATATGAATCCTGATGATTTAGAAAAAGCATTTAAAAAAATATCCTAATGTAAAAGCAGTAATTGTTGTTCACTTGTATGGGTTGGCAGCTGATATGGATAGAATCGTTGAGCTATGTAAGAAACATAATGTGACTTTAATTGAAGATGCTGCAGAAAGTTTAGGAACCACATATAAAGGTAAGTATACAGGCACTATTGGAGATTATGGGGTGTTTTCATTTAATGGTTGTAAATGTCAACACATTTTCCAAAAAAATGGCGGTATAAAAATCCATAATTATGTTGACTGATTACTTTCATCCTTTCTATCTAGATTATTAATGTTTCTTATGCGATATGATGGACCGGTAATGTTAATCACATGTGAA
>JAAZCR010000184.1 GCA_012513195.1 Bacilli bacterium
CAATTGAAGAAGTATTAAGCAACTTAGAAGCGATTCCTGAAAGCATTCGTCAACAAGTCATTAATCAAGGTGGAGGTTATTACAACCACAATCTTTACTGGGCTAATCTCTCACCAAACGGTGGTGGTGAACCAAAAGGTCAATTAAAAGAAGCTATCGATAAGGCTTTTGGTAGTTTCGAAGCGATGAAAGAAAAGTTAGCCCAAGCAGCTAAAGGTGTTTTTGGTTCTGGTTATGGTCAACTTGTACTAGATAATAAGACAAAAGAACTTGAAATCATTCAAACTAAGAATCAAGATGCTGCTTGTAGTATTGGAAAGACAACTCTATTAATCATTGACGTTTGGGAACATGCTTATTACTTAAATTACCGAAACCGTCGTCCAGAATACGTAGATAAAATCTTCAGCATCGTAAACTGGGAAGAAGTAGAAAAACGTTACGATGAAGCATTAAAGAAGTAATTCAGTAATATAAATTAATGAGACACACTTGATAGAAATTGCTTAAGGCCTATCAAGTGTGTCTTTTTTTTATTATTAATTTATATAATAATATCTATAAATGTAATGTTAATATATGAATGGTAAGTTAACGGTATCTACATTGATAGATATGTTAATAAGGACGATAATTTAAACCTTATAGAAAATATTATGAATAGGGAGTATAATTGGATAGGAAAAGTATTGAAAATATTATAGATATAGATGATAATGAAGACTACAGGACAGATATTTTAGTATTATAGATGTTGATTATATAAGAATATTAATATGGAAAACATTAAAACTCTTGAAAATCTACAATAACATGTTATAATATAGTAGTTGCAACGCCTAAATATAATAATATTCGTATACGAATGGAGGTTAAATTAATGCGTGTAAATCTAACTTTAGTATGTTCTGAATGCAAGGAACAAAATTACATTACATCAAAAAACAAACGTAAGACTACTGAGCGTTTAGAATTGAAGAAGTATTGTCCAAGATGCAATAAATCAACCATTCATAGAGAAAAGAAATAAGGAAAAACTGATCTTTTGGTCAGTTTTTTTTATTTTTCTTTTAGTAATCTAAATTTACTTATAAGGAAATATTTGTTAAAATAAAGTGATTAATTGTTAAGGAGGATATTATGGGTAAATATATTTATGGTGTTTATTTTGGTGGTACCTCAATAAAAATGGGCCTTTTTAATTACGAAGGTAGTTTATTAGATAGTTTTCAAATACCTACCAATAAAGAGGATAACGGCAACTATGTATTATTTGATGTAACAAAGGCATTAAATACGCATATGGAAGAAAAAAACATTAATAAGGATGAGATAAAAGGGGTAGGAATTGGTGTACCAGGACCAGTATCAGAGGGAATCGTTTATGGTTGTGTTAATTTAGGTTGGGGTACAGTAAATGTAAAAGCAGAATTAGAAAAACTCTTAAGACTACCAGTGTTTGTCAGTAACGATGCCAATGTCGCTGGCTTAGGCGAGCTCTGGAAAGGTGGAGGAGCAGGTTATAAAAATGTAATTTTTATCACTTTAGGTACTGGTGTTGGTGGTGCTGTAATTGTTGATGACAAGATTGTAGATGGTTTTGTCGGAGCTGGTGGAGAAATAGGTCATAGTCCAACTATTACAGATGGATTTAAATGTAACTGCGGTAAAACAGGTTGCTTAGAAACAGTTGCTAGCGCAACTGGTGTTGTCAATATCGCAAAAAAGTTACTTCAAGAAACTAATATTCCTTCAACATTGAGGAGTGTAGATGCATTAAGTGCACGTGTTATTTTTGACGAAGCCAAGACTAATGATCCACTTGCTTCGGAAGTGGTCGAGATTTTTGGCAAGAATTTGGGCTTTGTTTGTGCGATGATCGGTGTTGTCACTAATCCCCAAGCCTTTGTTTTTGGTGGAGGAGTATCACAAGCTGGTGATATTATTATCGATGTTGTTAAGAAATACTTTAAACAATATGCTTTCCCAAGAATTGCGGAGACTACAGAGTTCAAACTAGCCACTTTAGGTAATGATGCGGGTATATATGGTGCAGCA
>JAAZCR010000185.1 GCA_012513195.1 Bacilli bacterium
ATAGCACCTACTCGTGCAGCTAATTATCATGCCGACGCTGATGGTACTAGTATTAATTTTTCTGTACTTAACGACGCAATTCTAGAACTACGTATCTTGCACAAACTGAATGAGGATTGGAAAAAAGATATTGATGAAGATTTTAATAAGAGAAGCAATAAATAATGAATTTTAAGTAATAATTTATTTTAGTTTGATAAGGTAATTTTCCTATGCTTTTAGTACTATAAAAAAACTAATGTATCATGTAAAATATTGAACTAGAGCAAAAACCCAAAAGTTTAACGACTTTTGGGTTTTTTGTTACCAACAAGCAATACTACCATCACAGCGTCCTTCTGTTCCACCAACATATATACCTGTTTTTGGGTCACACCATATTATTTGCCCCCTTCCAAATGTACCTACGTCATGTTCAATACTAATTTGATGTCCTCGGTTTTCAAGGGCAGTGATTAGGTGCGTTGGAAAGTTCGGTTCTACTAGTACTTGTTTTCCTTTAACCCATTGGAAACGGATAGCGTCTAAACTAGCTTGCGGATTTAGATTAAAATCAATGGTGTTCATGATAACTTGAAGGTGACCTTGTGGTTGCATAAAACCACCCATAACCCCAAAGGGACCAATCGGAATGTTCTTTTTGGTAAGGAATCCTGGGATAGTGGTATGATAAGGTTTCTTTAATGGTCCTAAAGCGTTAGGAGATGTTTCGTCAAATGAAAAGTTATGGCCACGATTATGTAAAGCAATACCGGTGTTAGGTATAACGATACCAGAGCCAAAGCCCATATAGTTACTTTGGATAAAGGATACCATGTTACCTTCATTATCTGCCGTCGCAAAATAAACCGTTCCACCTTTGGGTGGTGTTCCACATGTAGGAGTAATGGCGTAATGTTGAATTTGTTTTCTTCTTTCTTTGGCGTAGGATTCACTCAAGAGTTCCTGCACTGTATATTCCATGTAGTTTATATCAGCTAAATATCTTTCGGCATCAGCAAATGCCAGTTTTAATGCTTCGATTTGCAGGTGGTAGGTATCGACATGATCTTTTTCGCTAAATGTATCATGTTTTAAAACATTCAATGCCATTTACGCAACTAACAGTTGCCCATTAGGGGGTATTTCCCAAACATTGAAACCTTTATACTCGGTATTAATCGGATCTACCCATTCTGGTTGATAATTCATGAGGTCTTCCTTGGTGATGAAACCATTATATTTTTGAGAAAAAGCAGCGATTTTATCGGCAATTTCGCCGCGTTAAAAAGCTTCACCATCTGTCTCAGCGATTAACGCAAGGGTTCTGGCATGATCTTTTAGAGTAACTATTTCTCCAATATGTGGTGCACGATTTAAAGGAGCAAATGTTTTAAACCAAGAAGAGAATTCATCACCGATCAATTTTTTTGTATATATTGAAAGTCTTTTGCCAATAATATCCTACAGTGGGAGATACAGGAAAACCTTCATAGGCATAGATAATGGCTGGGTGGAGAACTTCTTTTAGTGCTAATTTACCAAAGCGTTTTGATAAAGCCATCCATCCAGCAACTTGTCCGGGTACTGTGACAGGAATTAAACCATACCGAGGGATTTCTGTTAAGCCACGTTCTCTTAATGCTTGAATGGAGATCTTCCTTAGAGCATAACCACTGGCATTAAGACCATGCAACTTATCCTTGTACCAAACAAGTGCAAAACAATCACCACCAAGACTATTAGAGGTTGGTTCAAGAACGGTTAGACAAGCCGCCGTAGCGATGGCAGCATCGATAGCATTGCCACCTTTTTTAAGAATCGTTAATCCAGCTTGACTAGCGAACGAGTGACTAGAAGCAACCATGCCATTTTTGGAATATACGGCATTTCTTCTTGAAGGATATGGATAGGATAAGGGGTCATGGTTAAACATAATTTCCTCCCGAAATGATACTATTTAAATTAGAGTTATTATAACATGTAAACATAAGAAGAAAAATGGTTAAACTAGTAAAAAACATTGATATTACTTGATAATCAATTTTTCGCTAAAGAAAGCGCTTTTATTGTAGTGTTAATGTTTACAATAAATGGAAAAGTTTATATAATATAACTTGTAGTGTTTTTTAACATTATATAACAATATTCGGGAATCACAAGTTTTGACGGCGACAACTTGTGATTATATAATAAATATTTAGAGCGTGGATTTTAAAATTTCTAAAAATATCAAATAATAATAAGGTGAATATTTTTAGCAAAATAAAATCAAATCGCGTAGAAGGAGAATGATTTATGAAGAACGTTTACAGTTTTAAAGAAGGCAAAGGTTTAGGTAAAGCTTTACTTGGTGGTAAAGGTGCCAATCTTGCCGAAATGGTAGGCATTGGTTTAAACGTACCACAAGGCTTCACGATTACAACTAAAACTTGCCATTTATTCTATGAAAAAGGTCAAAAATTATGGGACGAATTAAAACAAGAAGTAAATGAAGCACTTGCTAATCTCGAAAAAGAAACAGGTAAAAAATTCGGTGACCCTGAAAATCCATTATTAGTATCCGTACGTTCTGGTGCACCCGTTTCCATGCCAGGGATGATGGACACAATCTTAAACTTAGGTTTAAACGACATTAGTGTCCAAGGCTTGGCAAGCAAAACAAACAACCCACGCTTCGCTTATGACTGCTATCGCCGTTTCATTCAAATGTTCTCTAACGTTGTTATGGGAGTTAGCTCAAGCAAATTCGAAGCAATCTTAGACAGAATCAAGGAAGAAAAACATTATTCATCAGACCTTGATTTAACCGAAGAAGACTTAAAGAACATCGTTTTAGAATTCAAAGCATTATATAAGAAAGAACTTGGAGAAGACTTCCCACAAGATCCAATGCAACAATTATATCTTGCTATTGAAGCAGTATTTAAATCATGGAACAACCCAAGAGCTATC
>JAAZCR010000186.1 GCA_012513195.1 Bacilli bacterium
CCCATAGTGATTTAGATCATGCGAATGATGTCGATGTTTTTGTCAATAATATAAAAGTGAAGAATATCATTTTAAGTTCTTATGATAATGGTGAACTTGTAGAAAGTATCACGAGATTAGCAGAGCAGCGTTCCATTAACATTAAACGTATCCATGCATATAATAAAGTAGAATGTGGAAAATTAACTTTTTTTATTATTCATCCCGATCATCAATACGCTAATAGTAATGAAAATTCTTTGATTATTTTTGTTCATATTAATGGTAATAATTATCTATTTACGGGCGACGCCAAATCTGATAAAATATTATTAGGTAAAGAAAAAACTATTGACTACTTGAAAATTAGCCATCATGGCTCAAAATATCAAACTGATGATAATTTATTTAAAACGGTGGAAATAAAAAACGCCATTATATCAGTTGGTATAAATAATTATGGTCATCCTTCTCAAGAAGTCTTGGATATCCTGCTTAAACATAACGTTAAGGTTTATAGATCCGATGTTGACGGCTCAATCATCATAAGGTATTATTTGCGGTTTAAGCGGATGAAAAGCTTCTTCCGACCAATATACCAACATTGATATTGGCGTCATTAAACACTTCGGTGTTTAATGTTCACATAGATCTACCAGGAAAAAGGGCTTATTAGCGATAATAAGTCCTTTTTCCTTATCGGAAAAAAGTTGGATAATTATAAAAGATATGTTATGATAGTAGTAAGTTGAGAGTAGGTGACGTAATGAAAAACATTTATTTACTTGTAGGCGAGAATAAACAAGCGATTGATGATAAGATTAGAGAGTTAATAAGTGATGGTAATTTTGATGATCTAAATTTAGTTAAATATGATAGTGAAGAAGTAACGCTAGATGCGATTATTGACGACTGTGAAACTTTGCCATTTTTTGGTGAACAAAAACTAGTAATTATCACTAATCCTGTGTTTTTATCGACAGAAAAAAGTAAGATTGAACATAACATCGAACGTTTTATAAATTATGTTAATAACCCTAATCCTTCAACGGTTTTAATCATTAACTGTTGCGACATCAAACTTGATATGAAACGAAGAATCAACCAATTGTTGTATGAAAAAGCTGAAGTAGTAGAATTCGATAATTTAACGGAAATAGAATCTGAAGAGTTAATCATAAATTATTTCCGCAAAAAGAATGTTAAGATTAATTATGATGTAATTCATGAACTTATAACAAGAACAGAATGTGATGCTTTTAGGTTATATTCCGAGTTACAAAAAATATCCTTTTATTTAGAAAATGTGACTGAAATAACTATTGATGATATAAAAGCATTAGTATCAGAACCACTTGAACAAGATGTGTTTAAATTAACTGGTTACTTTTTAGACCGTAATATTGAACAAGCATTAAAAGTATATCATCAATTAATCATTTTCCATGATCCTTTGGTCTTTTTAAGTATATTAGCCCGAAACTTCCATTATTTATATTTAATTAAGTATTTTCAAAAGCAAGGTTTAGCTGAATATCAAATTAAGAACTTAATTAATATTCACCCATACCAATTAAAAATGCTTTATCCAATCGCGTTAAAAACGAGCGAAACTGATATCGTTAAAAACATTCAAGCCTTTCACCAATATGATATTGATTTAAAAACGGGTAAAGTTGATAAGATTTTAGGTTTTGAATTATTAATTATCAATATGTAAAAAAAGTCCTTCTTTTATTTAAATAATAAAGGAAGGACTTTTACTTTAGTTACGAAAAAAACCTACACAAGTAGGTTTTAAATTAAGCAATATTGTTTGCGAGGGCATTAATCTTTTTAGCTAAACGAGATTTTTGTCTAGCAGCAAAGTTTTTATGTTGAATTCCTTTTGCGACTGCTTTATCCAACTTTTTGCATGCTAAGCGATAAGCTTCTTTAGCACCTTCTAAGTCGTTATTTTGTACAGCTTGTTCTACTCTTTTAATCGCAGTACGCATTGATGATTTGAAAGACATGTTTAATAAACGACGTTTTTCATTAGTTTTTACTCTTTTAATTTGTGATTTAATGTTTGGCACTGTTTCACCTCCATAATTCATACGACTATATTATTCTAACAAAATACTTAAGAAATTTCAATAATAAAATGTAATTAAGTATATTTTTTGTAATCTTTTTAATATTATAAATGAAATCTTGTGTGAGGTGAAGCAATATGCAAGAAAACTTAATCAGAACTGATCTCATTATTGAAAGTATAGAGGTTTCCAAAGCAAGTGGTAAAGATGCAAAAATCACTATTAACGAATACACAGAAGATGACATGAAGATTACAGAAGCTATTGTCACAAAAGATCAAGAAGCATCCTTTGGAAAGAAAGCAGGAACTTATATCACCATTGATACTAGCGCGATTGTTGAAAATGACCATGAAGCACTTTTAAAAATTCAAAAACAAATCGCTAAACAAATTACAAAACTAATGGAAAAACATAAAATTACTGATGATATGCTAGCGCTAGTAGTTGGATTAGGAAATGCGAATGTTACTCCAGATGCTTTAGGACCCTGTGTTATTGAAGAAATCTTTGTCACCAAACATCTTTTTGATTTACATCCAGAAGAAATCGATCGTGACGGTTTTCGCCCTGTCGCAGCGATTCAAACTGGTGTTATGGGTAACACAGGTCTAGAAAGTGCTGAAATTGTAAAAGCCATTATTAATGATGTTAAACCCAAATTTGTGATTGTAGTGGATGCTTTAGCGAGTCGTTCGTTAAACAGAGTTAATAAGACCATTCAGATTTCTGATGCTGGAATAAGTCCAGGAAGTGGTGTAGGTAATAAACGGAAAGAGTTAAGTAAAGATACGCTAGGTATACCAGTAATATCAATTGGTGTTCCTACCGTTGTAGATGCTGTGACAATTACCAGTGATGCATTAGATTTACTCATGCGCCATATAGCATATAACTTAAAAAATGATGATCCTAAGAACAATTTAGTTCCTGTCCATATGAGTGGTAAAAAGGATTTAGAAAATGTTGAACTACCTGATGAAGAGGTAAGAAAGAGCCTGTTTGGTGAGTTGGGATTACTTTCAAACGAAGAGAAACAAAAACTTATTTATGAAGTATTAACACCACAAGGGCTAAATTATATGGTTACTACCAAGGAAATCGACACCAATATAGCGGATTTGACACATATAATCGCCAGAGGAATAAATTTAGCTTTACATAAAAATATTAATTAAGAGACTAAATAAGACATAATTAGCTCATTGGTTCAAATATAATAATTAACAGAAATATTATTTAGAAAAGGGATGGGATGATAAGTAAGTATCTTGATTGGCTAAAAATATTTAGTGTTTTAGTTATGTTAATAATGATAATATGGTATATTACAAAAACAAGTTCAATCCATTTAGTTAATATTAGGCTTATGAATTCCTTGGTCTTGTTTATGAATGACTTGCAACCCAATAATAATATTATCGAGTATTTAGTAACGCTTATCTTAAAACTTATTTTTAATATCGATATACATGATTTAGAAAGTTTTTTTAAAAATATCAATCCCTTAATAACATAGGAGGATTTATGGAAAAACGACTCATTCGTTATATCTTAGTTGTCATTATCTTTTTTGTTGGTTTATCGATGGGAATTGATTATCATGATCAAAATCGTAAAAGTGGACTTAATAAACAGATTAGTACTTTTGAATCCATCATTACAAAACCTGGTAATGACTTTGAACCTCTTAATCCTATCGAAGATATAGAAGATGAAGATGAGTATCCTGTTGTTCAAGTAGAACATAATTTATTTACGAGTCTTGCGAAAGATGGGGAATATATCTTAAAGAAGGGATTAGATTTAATCTTAGATGGTGCTAATGAAATCTTAAGATTAATCTTTGGTATGAAAGAATCATAGAAAGCCTTCGGGCTTTTTTTATTTAGATTAATTTTCATTTGCGTAAATTAGCGAAATATTGTAAAATTTTATTGTTAAATATAGAGGAAGTGATATTATGAGCCAACTAGATTACAACAAATTACGTGAAAGACAAAAGCATATTCGCAACTTTTCCATCATCGCTCATATCGATCATGGTAAGTCTACCTTAGCTGACCGCATCTTAGAAATAACTGGTGCTGTTGATAAACGCGAAATGGTGGATCAACTGCTTGATTCGATGGATTTAGAGCGTGAACGGGGTATTACGATAAAATTGAACGCGGTGCAACTATCATATAAAGCCAAGGATGGCCAAGAATACATCTTCCACTTAATTGATACCCCAGGACATGTCGATTTTACATATGATGTTAGTAGGTCACTTGCTGCATGTGAAGGGGCAATCCTTGTGATTGATAGTTCTCAAGGTATTGAAGCCCAAACGCTAGCGAATGTTTATTTAGCGTTAGATAATGATTTAGAGATTCTCTTATTTTTAAATAAAATAGATTTGCCTAGTAGTGATCCCGAACGGGTAAAACATGAAATTGAAGATGTGATTGGACTAGATGCGAGTGAAGCAGTACTTGGTAGTGGCAAAATGGGAATTGGTGTTGACGAAATCCTCGAACAAATCATTCATAAAGTGCCAGAACCTAAAGGAGATCCCGAAGCACCATTACAAGCTTTAATCTTTGATTCCTATTTTGATTCATATCGTGGCGTAATCCCGACAATTCGTATCAAAAACGGTACATTAAAGAAGGGCGATAAAATTAAACTAATGTCATCGGGTGCTGTTTATGAAGTAACTGAGGTCGGTGTATATACCCCTAAACAAGTTCAACGGGAGTATTTAACAGTTGGTGATGTTGGGTATTTCGCTGCCCAAATTAAATCAATTAAAGATATCCATGTAGGTGATACGATTACTCATGCTGAGCGCCCAGCTAAGGACCCACTTCCTGGCTATCGTCGTTTAAATCCGATGGTTTATTGCGGATTTTATCCAGTTGATGCAGCGAAATTTGATGATTTGCGGGATGCTTTAGAAAAACTACAATTAAATGACTCGTCATTAATATTTGAACCAGAAACATCGCAAGCATTAGGATTTGGATTTAGATGTGGTTTTCTAGGCTTGTTACACATGGATATTGTACAAGAACGATTAGAACGCGAATTCAACTTAGACTTAATCGCAACAGCACCATCAGTTATATATAAGATTGAGTTAACAGATGGGTCAGTAATGGAATTAGAAAACCCCGCGAATATGCCAGAAGTACAAAAAATTAAAGAAATTTATGAACCTTTTGTTAGAGCGACAATTATTACTCCTAGTGATTACATTGGCACGATAATGGAACTTTGTCAACGTAAACGGGGGACATTTGTGAACATGCAATATATTGACCAAAATCGGGTTAATATTCATTATGATATTCCTTTGGCAGAAATTATCTACGATTTCTTTGATAAGTTGAAATCGGGTACGAAAGGTTATGCATCTTTAGATTATGAACTAATTGTTTATCGACCATCAAAACTAGTAAAAATGGATATTTTAATTAATCATGAGGTAATTGATGCATTAAGTACCATTGTGCATCGCGATTTCGCTTATCAACGGGGCTCAGTTATTTGTCGTAAATTAAAAGACATCCTACCCCGCCAACAATTTGAAGTACCAATTCAAGCAGCGATTAATGGAAAAGTTATTGCCCGTACCAATATTAAAGCATTAATGAAGAATGTTTTGGCAAAATGTTACGGGGGAGACGTTTCCCGAAAGAAGAAACTCTTAGAGAAGCAAAAAGAAGGTAAAAAACGCTTAAAAGCGGTTGGCAGTGTAGAAATCCCCCAAGAAGCATTTATGGCTGTCTTAAGTGTTGATGAAGATTGAGAAAAACGTCTAGTACGTTTTTCTCAATTTTTTTATTAATTGTCGTAATATAAAAATAGATAGTATTAATGTATGAGTGTGATAGAATGAATCATTGGGAGATTATTAATCATCAGGAATATAAACGTTTTAAAGAAAAGTATTTTCCTGATATTGTGGGGTTAGATAAGATTATAGTGACCTTTTTTGGTATTTATGCCTCTATTGAGATGCGTAAACAAAGAATAAAACGGGGTTATCCTCCAACCAAACAAACATTAAATATGGTTTTTATGGGAAATCCTGGTACTGGTAAGACGACAATAGCACGAAAAGTAGCACGGATGTTTAATGATCTTAAGATTCTAAGTAAAGGTCATCTTAAAGAAATTGATCGTAGTGACTTAGTAGGAGAATATGTAGGTCAGACATCGATAAAAACTAAAAATATTCTTGAAGAAGA
>JAAZCR010000187.1 GCA_012513195.1 Bacilli bacterium
GATAATACTTTTCAATATCTAAGAAGTTATCTTTTAATTCTTCACTTACTTCTTCTGTTAATACTGGCAATCTAAGTTTCATACCTGGAATGATATACTCAGGACTCGTTATATGACGATTTAATTTCATGATTTCTTCAACACTTATTTGATATTTCCGCGCAACATCATGAACGGTCTCATTAACTTGGACAACATGATACTTCATGATCATCCCTTCCTTCTTTTATCTAATTCATTATATGAAAATAGCCTAATTATGTTTACCTAATTTAAGGATTTTCTTAAGAATTTCTGGTTTAGTTAATAGTAAACTCTTATCAAGCGGCATAGATGCTTCAGAATTTTTAATCAATATCAAATATTGATAATAATCGGTAGTTACACCTTTATTTAGTTTCTTAGATTGATGAAGGTCAATCAACTCTTGCGTAAAAGGAGAAATATCATAGTCTAATTTAACCATGATTAGAGATGTGTTAATGTTATCTAGATTAATCATATGGTAATTCTTAGTTAAGGTATTGATTCGAAAATATAATTTTTGGTTAATATATATGGTTTCAAGATACTCGCTATTTTGATAAAACAACATAATATTTAAAACTCTCTTTTGATACGGAGAATCTAGGTCATAGTTTAGATAATAGCCTAACGATTTATAATTATCGCTCGTTTCTTCTAAAAATCCATGGTTGGCCCCAAATTGTAGAAAACAAGAATCAAAACCATATAATTCTTTTACAAATAAGATATTTTCATACATCCTTCTTTCTCTTAACGTAAAATCCCCTGTTATATAGAATTCATTCCTGACCTTTATATTCTCTTCAATAAAATGATCGATATCTTCTTCAGTATTTTTTCTATACTGATAGTAAAGTTGAACAGATTCCTCAGAATGTTCAAGATCAATCCCAATCACTTGAATACGTTTCTCAATAGGAAAATACATATTATATTCATAAAGTTTCTTAAAGAAATTAACCTCATCTCTGGTATAGAAAGTACTACCCCGATAAAAACTAAACACAGTTTCTAATAATTTTTCATCACCTGTATGTAGATATTCATTCAGTAAGTACCCACTTGTGTATGATACTTCTAACAATAATGTGTTTAAACCTTTCTTATGATGTAAATCCTTTAGTAACTCCCATTTAACATCATAATTTAAATTTACCCCATGCACTTCACTAACAATAAATACATCATATTTTTCATAATCTTCATTATGAAAGACTAAATCCCTTGTACCATATAAATTTATATAATCAATTAGATAATTATATTGATCATTACTTTTATATAATAACCGTAACAACCCAACAAAAATAACTAATATAATAATTTGTCCCTTTAAACCCATAAATAAAACTCCTTTCATAATATCTTATTATGAAAGGAGTTTTATTATACTGTAATTTAATCGACACTTTTTCCTAATCCTGCTAAGAAAACTTCAAACCACTCTTCCCTTGTTAGTTTGATATCTAAAGCTAAAATAGCATGTTTAACCCGCTCAATGTTTTTGGTCCCGATGATTGGGATAATCTTCGCTGGATGAGTTAATAAGAAAGCATAAACTATTGTATCGATATTACTTATACCCCAATTTGCGGCAATCTCTTCAAGGGTCTGACAAATGTTAATCGCTTCTTCACTTGATGTATTAAACAACTTTCCCCCAGCTAATGGTGAACAGGCTAAAGGTGGTATTTCATATTCCTGGCACAAGTCAATCGTCCCATCAAAAAATGCCCGTAAATTTAATGGAGAAATTTCTAACATATTGGTAACGAGGGAAAAACGCAAGTACTTTTTTAGGAGATTAAAACTTGATGTTTTAAAATAAGCAACGCCAAAATTAAGCACTTTGCCACTTTTATAGAGGATGTTAAAGGCCTCACTAACTTCTTCGGGGTCCATAAGTGGATCAGGACGATTAATTAGTAATAAATCTAAATAATCTGTACCTAGTTTTCTTAAGGTGTTATTAACAGATGTGATGAGATAATCTTTACTAGTATCGCAATACTTCATTTTGTGTTCATTTATTCTAATACCGCATTTCGTAATGATTTGAATGTTTTGTCTTAACTCAGGATGTAAACTCAAGACTTCCCCAAGTATCTCTTCACAACCATAAGTATCCGCTAAATCAAAACTAGTTACCCCTAAATCAATGAGATTTTCAAGATGATTTAGTAATTCTACTTTCGAAAAATTCCAACTCGCAAGTCGCATTAATCCCTGAACGATTCGGGATAATTCTAAAGTTTCTGAAAGGCGAATCCTTTTCAAAATCTCACCTTCTATGTTTAAATTAAATAAATATAACTTAATAGTTGGCTTATTAACTCTAATTATACAAAAAAACAGGACACTTGTCCTGTTTTTTTATGATTTTTCTTTAAATTTACGAATATTTTAGTCAAGGAACTCAAATTCATAATTTAATATTCTTACCGTATCCCCATCTTTAACGCCTTTTTCCCGTAGTGCTTGGTCTACACCATACTTACGTAAAGTTTTGGAGAAACGGCGTACTGATTCATGTTGATTGAAATTCGTCATTTTAAATAACCGTTCAATGAGTTCTCCTGTCACGCGATAAACACCATCGGGGTCTTGTTCAACAGTAAACTTAGGTTTATTATCATCATCGAGTTTTAGATATTGATTTTCAAAGAACTCATCTTCTTCATAAATAGAAACATATTCAGCTTTTTCTAAAGTATCCGCAATGGTATATAACATGGCGTTAAGGTTTTCTCGTGTTGCGGCAGAAATTGGTATTACGGGATAATCTTCTTGCAGGCGTGCTTTAAATTTTTCTAAGTTTTCTTTCGCACCAGGTAAATCCATCTTATTCGCGACAATGATTTGGGGTCTTTTTAATAAATTCATTTTATATGATTTTAACTCATTATTAATCTTCACATAATCTTCATAAGGGTCGCGTCCTTCACTCCCAGCAATATCAACAACATGAACGATAACCCTCGTTCGTTCGATATGCTTAAGGAATTGGAAACCTAAACCAGCCCCTTGAGAAGCACCTTCGATTAAGCCTGGTAAATCGGCCATGACGAAACTTCGTCCATCAGGTACGGATACTACTCCTAGATTAGGATGCAAAGTTGTAAAGTGATAGGGAGCGATCTTTGGTCTTGCCGCACTTACAGCGGCAATAATTGTTGATTTACCAACACTTGGAAAACCAACTAAACCAACATCGGCTAATACTTTTAACACGAGTTTTACTTCTCGCTCTTCTCCAGGTTCACCTAGCTCACAATAATCAGGCGCAACATTCCTACTTGTCGCAAATGCCGCATTACCTCTACCACCCCGACCACCTTTAGCGATTACTGCGTCTTGACCAACTTCCACTAAATCCGCAATGATTAATCCTGTTTTTACATCATATACAGTAGTGCCTTGGGGAACTCTAATAATTAAATCAGGGGCATTTTTACCATGTTGAACTTTGGTGCCACCACGTTCCCCATTTTTGGCCCGGATATGTTTTTGATATTTAAAATCTAGCAAAGTGGACAGCCCTGGATCAACTTTGAAAATGATGCTGCCACCATTTCCACCATTACCACCGAAAGGACCACCGCGCTCTACTTTGAACTCACGGCGCCAGGCAACGATACCATCGCCACCATCTCCAGCTTTAACTTTGATGATTGCCTCGTCAATAAACATTTTATCACCTCATCGGTAAACATCTAATAATATTATACACAAAAAAATAAACCCCTAAAGGGGTTTATAGTCATTATTCAACTGGATAAACAGATACACGTTTACGATTTTTCGCAAATTGTTCGTATTTGACGACACCATCGATTAAAGCGAATAATGTATCGTCGCCACCACGACCAACATTAAATCCTGGATGGATTTTCGTTCCACGTTGACGATATATGATTGAACCAGCTGTCGCAAATTCACCATCAGCTTTCTTTGCGCCTAAGCGTTTTGCGATGGAATCACGACCGTTTTTGGTTGAGCCGACACCCTTCTTGGAAGCGAAATATTGTATATTAAGGATGAACTTCATAGGTTACACCTCCTATATGTAAGCTATTTCAATATATTGAGGATATGATTGTTCGATCGTTTTCAGTTGAACAATCATTACTTGACATATTAATTGCGTTTCTTTATCTTCACTAATATTGGGAATTTTAATTAAAGCATCTTTAAAAATAATTTGTTCTTCATCATAATTGGATAATTCCGCTAAGGCATTGCATGTGCCAAAAACGATACTAGAAATTCCCGCACATACGATATCTTGATTATATGGTCCACTAAAGGCATGACCTTTTATCTCGATATCTTTAATTAAATCATTTTTCTTTCTTATAACTACTTTCGTCATAGCCTATGCATTAATTTTTTCGACTACTAGACGGGTATATGGTTGACGATGTCCTTGTTTTTTACGATAGTGTTTCTTGGGTTTGTACTTGAAAACGATGATTTTCTTGCTTTTGCCTTGTTTTTCTACTCTGGCAGTCACAGTTGCACCGTTAACTAAAGGAGTACCAACTTTTGTTGTTTCTCCACCCACTAACAACACTTCGTCAAAGACAACAACGTCACCTTCCTTAACAGGAAGTTTTTCTACCCAGATGGTTTGTCCTTCTTCGACACGTAGTTGTTTACCACCAGTTTTAATTACAGCGTACATATGTGCACCTCCTTCAAATGATACTCAGACTCGCCATACAGGTAACAATTACTGTTTTTAAGACCTGTTCTGAGCGGTTGTAGTACACACGGTGCCTACAACAAGAAAAGTATATCAAACAAATTGGTTTTCGTCAACAATTATTTACTGATTAAAAGTCTTTTTAGTATTTCTTCTTCATCATAAAAATAGTTACTTACATAAAACAAATGATAATACCCTTTGTAAAAACTGTTATAGATTTTTTGCTTGTTTAAAGAAGGTTTTATCACAATTTTATGAGGTAAGTTTTTATTGGAATGCAAGTATTTATACCATAAAAAGGTATAATACTCTATTTTTATATTCCCATAATTTTTAAGATTAATGCATATAAAACTCATTAATATGATGATTAAACTCGTGGTCTTAATGCATATTATAATGATAATAACTCCCATAATAATAGATAATATATTTATAAGTTTTAAGACCAATTTATATGGCAAAACATACTGTTTAATAGTCATGAGGATTTTTCCCCCATCTAAAGGAATGAGGGGCAAAAGATTCATTATTAAGACATAATGGGCACTAGCGATTAACACTTCATTAACATCTAACCATTTAAACACACCATACAACAATAAACTAAAACATGGTCCACCTAAGTAAATCAATAACTCTTTATAATTATGGTCATTTTGGCATCCATCAATAGTAAAGATTCCTCCAAGTGGAGAAATCTCTAACAGGGTGATTTTCTTTTTTAAGAGTTTTATCATAAAAACATGTCCTATTTCATGAATACATAAACAAAAATATAAAATAATGACTTGATACAATAATCCTGAAAACAAACATAAACAAAGATAAACTAAAGTGAGTAACTGAAATCTTATCTTCATTCTTCATTTATCACATCTATCACGTCAAGATAATCATTTTTATAATAAACAGCGAGATAATACTCACCATTGAATCGCTCATTTAAACGTCCTAATCCTAAAATATCGCCTTTATTAACGATACTATACATTCCAACTTCAGTGTTCTCTAATAAACCATAATGAAATTCTCGTCCTAACTCATCTTGTATCACTAGTACTTTTCCTATCTCTTCATCCTCATAGATTCTAATCACGATACCATCTACTAAAGATAAAACTGGTTCCGCATAATCTGTTTCAATTAGCACACCATTAAGATAATCTTTAGTGTTATCAAGATTTATCACAATAGAACCAACGAACTCGTCCCTTTTATAATTAGGTATAATACCAACGAGTGTATTATCAACAAAACGCTTCACTTTCATAAAATTCATATTTTTCGATGCATAATCATAGATGAACCGTAAAGAGTCTTTATTACGACTTATAAGTAAACACAAAAGGACAATAATACTGACAAGAATCTGATTAAAGAGTTTCATTATATAACTAAAATATTTATTCTTATCTTTATATTGATAATTACTATTAGAATAATACTGTTGTCTCTTTCGTTTCTTTAGAATTTTTTTTAATCTACGATTCATCAAATCACCCCTTGTCTACTACACTATATGAAAGATATCTTAATTTTATTAATAAATTTAAAAGACACTTGATAACCTAGTGTCTCCTAAATGAAACTTTTGATTGTTTATTTAGATGAAGAACTAATACCTCCTTTTTCTTAAAAGATGAGATATATTTCTAATATCTTGATAATATAAAGTTTGTGCACCAAATATCTAGCCAAAGGATGGAAGCATGTATCAAGATAAATGATTCTATTAATGCTTAATTAATTATGAATATATCATCAATTCACTTCAGTAAAAGTACATTAATGGGTATTAGAAGGAATTAATGTTTGGGCATAGTAGTTTCTATCACCTTATAGTAAGGATTCTAATAGTACATAAACTTAGTAAACTAATTAAATATAAAAAACCAGGTTTAAACAAAACTGCTTAAACCTGGTCTATCTGGTCACTGGAAATTATTCACCAACACTATTTGACAAAGAGTTAATTAAAAGCCTTCTTCATCATAATTAACAGGTAAACTTATACGCATTTCTACTGTTTTTAAGCGTTCATTAAGTCGATTAATCCGTCTAGTTTGCGCGACGTTAACTTGATTCATGCGGTTAAGTTCTTGGTTAATGCGCATGATTTCTTGATTTAAACGTGTTATTTCTTGTGCTTGCACGAGACTTTGACGCTCAAGTTGGTTTATCCGTGCTTCTAAAGTAGCCTCACGATATTCCGCTAAATAAGGATTAACATAATTATCAGGTATTAAACGCTCTTTATAGGGATGATACATACTGTAACACTCCTATAGTTTTTTTGTACACTATATATTTATGCCTTAATGTAAATATCGTTAAGGCATTTTACCCATTAATTTGTTTATCCAAATCTGCCTTCATTTTTCCAAATAATGAGAAGTATCCCAAGCCACCAAAGAGAATACCAAGACCTAAATCTTGTAACACAATTTCTCTTGTCTCTGGTAAGGAATAAACTACCAATAAGTTATATACATTAATGGGTATATCCGCTTGATAAAGCGTAATGATGACCACGATGATATGCGCAATAACGATTGTAAATAGTAAAGGGATAAGAAGAAGTAAGTGTGCTCTTTTCGTCATTACTCCACCAAAGCGTTTATAACCTTGATAAGCCCCATAACAGATTAACATACCAAAAATAGCCGCATAACCCCAAAATACCGCTAAGATAATCCAAGGAATACTAAAAAGCAGAGCTCCTAGAAAAGCACCCATTAATCCTTTTTTATAATTCTTGGGTAACTTCGCAAAAACTTCTTGACGTTCTTTAATTAATGAATCTAATTTATCCTTACATGAAGTGTGACAATAGTATTTAATTTTATTGATTAAAATCGTATTATCACTGTTATTTTCCTGACAATAAATGCACGTTTTCTCACATTTAATGTTATTTTCTTTTAAAAACCCAATAACGGTATTTATGAGATTATTAAACTCTTCAATGGTAAAACTATGATAAACTTCAAGAAGTCTAATAACTAATACATCCCCATCAAAACCGTAATTACGAATTTTTAGTTTTAAACTATTCGCTTGTAAGAAATCCATCACTTGCGTCTTTTCTTCAGACGTAAGGTTATCAAGAGGAATAAAGATTATTCGTCCATTATTACGGGGGTTAAAATAATCAACATAATTTCTTACCGTAATTAAATAA
>JAAZCR010000188.1 GCA_012513195.1 Bacilli bacterium
CTACAACGACCATTAACACCACAACATCAACAACTGGTAATACTACAACAACTAGCAATACTACTACAACTAGTAGTACCACAACAACTACTACGGAAGAAACGACACAAACAGTTATAGATATGGCTAACCGCCAAGTAGTTATTCCTAAAAATATCACAAAAGTAGTTTCTAATATTCCTTCAGGAACGATGTTGCTTTATACAATTGACCCAGATATACTTGGTGCTTGGAATTATGAATTTAATGATTATGAAATTGAGTATATCCCAGAAAAATATCGTGATTTACCAGTTATTGGACAAGCCAATAAAATAAATAAGGAGTTATTAATCTCTCTTCAACCCGATTTTATCTTAGCCTATAACTCTTTATCTAGTAAAGAAGTTGATGATGCTAATCAATTAGCTCATGATACAGGGATTCCTGTAATTATGATAGATCATTCATTAGATAAAGTGCCTGATGCTTATCGTTTCTTGAAAACTATATTAATAAGTAAACAATCACGTTGTGAAGAATTAGCTCAATACGCCGAAACTGCATTAGCTTTCGCAAACTCTATCGATATTCCTGAAAATGAAAGAGTAAAAGTATATTATGGTAATGGTCCAGACTCCCTTGAAACTGTACCAGAAGGTTCAAGTCATGCCGCATTATTCGAATTATTAGACGTATATAATGTTGCTCGTGATGATGATATTAAAGGAGAAACTCGTTATACTGTAAACCCTGAACGCATTATCGCTTGGATGCCTGATGTAGTTATCGTTAATGGTGAACCAACTGAAGGAGTTTCACCTAAACAAGCAGTAGAAAGATTCTTAAGTAATGAGAATTATCAAGGTATTCCCGCTGTTCAAAATAATAGAGTATATGCAATACCTAAATATCCATTTAGTTGGTTTGATCGTCCTCAATCAGCTAACCGCCTAATTGGTATTTATTGGTTAGCAGATCTACTCTATGATAACTTACCAGATGATATGAACATCGAACAAGAAACGAAAAACTTCTACAAATTGTTTTATCATCTTGATTTAACAGACGAACAAGTGGATTATCTATTAGGAAAATAATTAAATCATTAAAGTAAATCTACTGGAGATATAAAAAAGAGAAGGCTTTAACTTGTGTCTTCTCTTTTTTATATCAATAATCATGAATTGTCCAAAGCAAACCGTATTATGAAAATTTTTCATTGCTAAGCATTGTCAAATCAAGTATACTATGGTAAAATTAAATTAAAGTTTTGTTATACAATTGAATAGCAATATACTTAGCACGCCAATATAATGTGGATAATCTGGTTCCATAGTCTCTACCTAGCGACCATAATCGCTAGACTATTGGTGCATTTTTTAGTGTTCCTTCTTCACCCTCATTTTATTGGCGAGTATGTAACAATACTTGCTTTTTTATTTGTTGGTAACAAAACTAAAAAATAAAATAAAGGGGAAGTCGAGAAGATGAAAGAATTTTTTAACAAAATCGGCAGCGGTTTAAACCGTTTCTTCAATATTGAAGAAAGTGGCTCTACGATTAGTAGAGAAATCATTGCCGGTCTAACCACATTCTTCGCCATGGTTTACATTATTTTCGTAAACCCATCAATTCTAACTTTAGCAGGTACAGATGCAAATCCATTCCCAGTAGGGGCTATCTTCCTTGCCACCATTTTTGCTTCCGTCATTGGTACATTAGTAATGGGCTTATTCGCTAACGTACCATATGCACAAGCACCTGGTATGGGACTTAATGCTTTCTTTACCTTCACAGTATGTATGGGCTTAGGCTTTACTTGGCAAGAAGCTCTTGGAATGGTGTTCATTTGCGGTATTATTAATATCATTATTACCGTAACGAAGATTAGAAAATCAATTATTAAAGCCATTCCAGAAAGTTTACAAAATGCAATCGGTGGCGGTATCGGTCTCTTTATCGCGTACATTGGTTTCCTCAATGTACAAATGGTAGATATTAGTGGATCAGTACCAGCACTTACTGATTTCAGTAAACTTGGACCTGTTTTAACAATGATTGGTATAATTATTACGATTCTTTTATTACTTTTCAAAGTAAAAGGTGCTATTCTCCTTGGTATTATTATTACAACAATTATCGGTATTCCAATGAAGGTTACAAATATTCCTGATGACTTTAGTTGGAATATTGCACAAAACTTCAAAGAATTAGGTACTACTTTTGGTAAAGCATTTGTTGGCATTGGCGATTTATTTAAAGATATCAGTAAACTACCTGTTGCTTTACTTGCTATCTTTGCTTTCAGTTTAACTGACACATTTGATACTATCGGTACTTTCATTGGTACAGGTCGAAGAAGTGGTATTTTCAGTGATGAAGACTTAGCAGCAATCGAAGAAAGCAAAGGGTTCAAGACTAAGATGGAAAGAGCATTATTTGCGGATTCCATCGCTACATCAATCGGTTCAATCTTCGGTACTTCTAACACTACAACCTATGTTGAAAGTGCTGCTGGAATTGAAGCTGGTGGACGTACTGGTTTAACAAGTGTTACTGTTGCTGTATTATTCTTACTCTGTATCTTCATTTCACCAATTGTTGGTATCATACCAAGTGAAGCTACTTCTCCAGCATTAGTAGTTGTCGGTATTATGATGGCTGGTGCATTCAAGAATATCAACTGGGAAGATCTCTCAGAAGCTATTCCAGCATTCTTTGCAGCGGTTGTAATGGCTCTTGCTTATAACATTTCTATTGGTATTGCCTTTGGTTTCATCTTCTATGTTATTGTTAAGTTATGCCAAAAGAAAGCGAACGAAATCCATCCAATCCTCTGGGCTTGTTCAGGATTATTTGTTCTCTATTTCATACTCATGGCATTACATGGTGCAGGCATATTCTAACAGTTACTGTTAGTTGATAAACGATAAAAGTAACACAGGGTCATAACCCTGTGTTACTTTTTTATTTATCTTTAATTGAGTTTATAAGTAGTTTTATTAAACATAAATGAATTATTGGATAAGGCACAACACTAAATTTGTTGAAAAATGACCAAATGATGATATAATTTAACTAAATGACTGATTTTTAGACAACTCGCACCGAATGTCTAATTAATCTTATAGGTGGAATTCTTCATGTTTATTTTTGATTTAAGCATATTCCTTCAAGGCAAAATATTTTATTATCACGGTATAATTGTGCTTATCTTATTTGTCGTTGGATTTATTTTGTTAATGAAGGCTATAAAAACTATTAAGAAGTTAAAGTTAGATAATGAGAGATTGATAAAAAGGGGGAAGTATCTCGTCGCTATTTATAATCAAGTTCCAATAGGTGTTATCTTTGGAAATGACAAACATAAGTTAGTTGATTGTAATCCGATGTTTGAAAAAATCACAGGGAGAAGTAAAAAAGAATTACGTTCATTAAGTTGGAAAGAATATACACATCCCGATGATGTAATGATTGAGATGGAGTTATTTTGGAAGTTTGTTAACAAAGAAATCAATTACTATAATATTACCAAACGTTATATAAAGGCTAATGGAGAGATTGTTTGGGTTAACCTAAGTATGGCTCCTATCGAGATTCAATCTTTAGCAATTACGCATATTGGTATTGTACAAGATGTGACGGAAAGAGTCTTATTAGACCAAGCCCTTAAAGAAAGTGAACGCAGTAAAGCTACCCTTCTTAAGAATCTACCGGGTATGGCATATCGGTGTCACTATGACCGAAGTTGGACGATGGAATTTGTCTCCGATGGGTGTTATGAGATAACGGGGTATAAACCTGAAAGTTTATTATATAATCGGGATATATCATATAATGATTTAATTTGTCCTGAATATCAAGAATATCTTTGGAATAAATGGGGAGAAATTTTAGCGAAAAAAGAATACTTTAAAGATGAATATGAGATTATTACCGCATCAGGTGAGAGAAAATGGGTCTATGAACAAGGCTGTGGAGTATATGATGAGGATGGAAATGTCATAGCTATAGAAGGCTTAGTTATCGATATCTCCCAGCAAAAACAACGGGAAGCTCATATTCGCTATTTGAATAATCATGATTTACTAACAGGATTATATAATCGTCATTATTTTGAAGAAACTATTTCTAGAATTGATGCTGAACCAAATTTACCAATTTCAATAATAATTGGGGATATTAATGGGTTAAAGTTAGTTAATGAGGCATATGGTACCGATAAAGGTGATGAGTTACTAAATAGCGTAGCTAAAATATTAAAAAAATACTGTCAAGAAGCTGATATTCTTACAAGAATCGGTGGCGATGAATTTGCGCTCATTTTACCAAATACAAGTTATCAAGATGCTCAAGAACGCATTAGAGTTATCGAACAAGCTTGCAGTACACATCATAATTTAAGTTTATCATTAGGTTGTGCTACGAAAAAAACTAAATTTGAATTAATCAGTAATACCATTAAAGATGCAGAAGACAACATGCTTTTAAATAAACTGTTAAAAAGCCATAGTTTTCATAGTAATCTGATTGCCTCATTAAAGGCTACATTATATGCTAAGAGTCAAGAAACAGATGAGCATGCTCAGCGTTTAATCAAATATTCGCAATTAATTGGCAAAGATCTTAATTTATCAGAGACAACATTAAATGAATTAGAACTATTATGTACATTACACGACATCGGTAAGATTGGAATTGATGATCGGATTCTGAAAAAAGCTGGTCCACTCACAAATGAAGAATGGGAACAAATGAAAAGACATCCCGAGATTGGTTATCGGATTGCGATGGCAAGTCCTGAACTAAGAGCAATCGCTCCCTATATCCTATGTCATCATGAGAGATGGGATGGTAGTGGTTATCCCCAAGGACTAAAAGGAGAAGAGATTCCATTAACTTCTCGAATTATAGCAGTTATCGATGCTTTTGATGCTATGACTAATGAACGCTGTTATCAGGCTACAAAATCCTTTGAAGAAGCCATACAAGAATTAAAAGATTGTGCTGGAACGCAATTTGATCCTCATATAGTAAATGCCTTCATCAAGGTCTTTACAGAAATAAACTAAGGTAATGTAAGAATTATTTGTTGAAAAGTGGTAGTAAAATCAAGTTGCTATTGAAACAGTTTAAGGGTATAATATTTAAAAACTTAACTTATAAATGGAGAGGTAATGCATGTTAGAAATAAGAAATGTGACAAAAATTTATCGACCGAAAAAGGGTGTACCAGTAACAGCTCTCGCTGGGATAAGTTTAAAATTTCCTGATCGTGGCATGGTTTTTATCCTAGGTAAATCTGGTAGTGGTAAATCAACTCTCCTTAATATCTTGGGTGGGTTAGACCAGTATGATACGGGAGAAGTAATCATCAAGGGTAAATCATCGCGTGATTTTAATCAGAGCGATTTTGATAGTTATCGGAACACCTATATTGGCTTTATTTTCCAGGAGTACAACATTTTAGAAGAATTTACAGTTGGGGCAAATATCGGATTAGCGTTAAATTTGCAAGGTAGAGAAGCTACAAGTGAATTAATCAATGAAATCTTAGAACAAGTAGATTTAGCGGGATATGCAGATCGTAAACCCAATGAGTTGTCTATTGGACAACTGCAACGGGTCGCGATTGCGCGGGCTTTAGTCAAAAATCCTGAAATCATCATGGCTGATGAACCTACAGGAGCTTTAGATAGTAAAACAGGAAAACAAGTTTTAGATACTTTAAAGAAACTTTCTCAAACAAAACTTGTTATTATTGTTTCACATGACCGCGAATTTGCGGAAACTTATGCAGATCGCATTATTGAACTAGCAGATGGAAAAATAATTAGCGATGTTGAGCGTTATAAAGTAGAAGCTGAAAAAACTAAACAAGGAATTAATGTCATCGATGATAATTTTCTCTATATAAAAAAGGGATATAAGTTATCGGTAGAAGACATAGAAATCATCAATCAATATTTAGAAAAAGCTAATCAAGATGTTATTATTTCCATTGATAATCGCACTAATGAACAAATCAGAAGAGTGGCAAAGATTGATGAAGAAGGATATCGCGAATCATTCAAGCAAACCGACGAAACCAAAATAATTACACCGCAAGATGCAAATAATTTCAAATTAATTCGCTCTAAACTTCCATTCTTTAGTTCATTAAAGATTGGTGCTAGCGGCTTAAGAGTAAAACCTGTACGATTATTCTTTACAATTTTACTATCATTTATCGCTTTTACTTTATTTGGTTTGGCTGACACAATGGGTTCATATAATAAAATCAATACATCGGTTAGATCTTTTAAAGACGCAAACATTCAAAACCTTTCTTTTACTAAGCATATCTATCAATACCACGAAGAATGGAATACCTGGTTATCATATAAAACTGGTTTAGATAATAAGGATATTAGTTTCCTCAAAGAAAAATTAGCGATTGATTTTAAACCTGTTTACAACCCCAGCAATTATTATATGAAAATCGGTAATATCGCCGAATTAGAAAATGTCCGTCCCGATTATTATTCACAAAAGGTATCTGGTTTTGTGGAATTCACAAAAGAAGAGCTTGAATCATTAGGATTTACTATATATGGAAACATGCCAACTGAGTTTGATCAGATTGCCATAACTAGCTATCATTTTGAACATTATGATGTTGGTGGATATCGTAGTCCAGATGGAAATATTGAAATTAAATCAGACGTTTTAAACAACTATAATGATTTATTAAATAAAACAATCGAAATACTTGGTGAAAAATACACCATCACAGGGATTATTGATACTAAGTTTGATAGTAATCGCTATGAACTTTTAAAAACTAATACCCCTACTCATGATCTTAATTATTATCTGAAGTATTTAGAG
>JAAZCR010000189.1 GCA_012513195.1 Bacilli bacterium
AATAAAGCCTTCATAGCGTTTTCCCCCTGTAGTATCGTAAATTATAGAATAATTTTATCATATCTAACAAATTTAGGCAAAAGATTTTTAAAATAATTCTAATTGTTCATATTTCGTTTGACCTTTTTGATCATTTTTGTTGGTTAATGGTTTTGGTTCAAAGTCATTGGTGGCATTTGTCGTAATCTCGACAACATAACTCAATGAATCAGAATTACTAAAACTTTCATGCAGTTTACCATTACTTTCTAACTCTGAATAATACTCAATATCATTTGACAGTGTTATATAACCATTATCCTCTTTTTGCACAATAAAATGTTCTTTAGATGGCAAATAAACGCAACCAATATAGTGATGGGGGTTCTTCTTTAATGCTTTTAAAGTCATCATACCTCTGTTTGTCCGCGCACCAATTTCGATATCACTTGGATTAATTCGTTTAACATTGCCACGATTGGTAAAGATAATTAAATCATATTGCACATTATAGAAATATACAAATCCTACTACTTCATCATCATCTTTTAAATTAATACTCTTTACACCAGCTGCTCGTAATTTAGTAATAGGTATTTGTTCCTCAGGATATTTATTCATATAACCCTTTTTCGTAATAATTAAGACTTCCCTATTTTTGTTATCTGATATATAAGCATTTAATAGTTCATCTTGTTCATCTTTAAAGTTTAAAGCTGCATATGTTTTATTGTTTCTTGCGACAGGAAATTCATCTAATGGTGTTTTCTTGATAAAACCTTGTTTTGTTGCCATAATAACATACTTGTTTTCAAGGTTCTTAGGCATAACCATAACTTTAATGAGATGTTCATCGGGGTCAATTCGCACAAGGTCATTTATATGTTGTTTAAATTCTGGTGTTTTAACTTGCTCAATTTGATGAACATTTAAATAAATGTAATTACCTTTATTAGTAAATAATAGTAATTTATCTAAAGTATTAACAAGTAAATTAGCGATAATATAGTCTTTAGCAGTCACACTGGTGTTATCAAGCATCGATTCATTTGGTTTAGGTTTATAAGTACGAATATATCCCTCTTTAGTAATATTTAATACTACTTCTTCAGATTTTATCATTTCTGTTACTTCAATTTGAATATCTTCAACTTCACGTTGAATTTCTGTTTTCCGTGGACTAGCATATTTTTCACGAATTTCCTCTAATTCTTTAATAATAACCTCAACTAACTTATTCTCGTAGTTTAAAATATCTTGGAGTTCTTCAATGTACTTTTCGAGATTCCTTACTTCCTCTTGTAGTTCATAGATATCTGTTGAGGTTAAACGATAAAGTTGTAAGGTGACAATAGCTTCGGCTTGTTCTTCAGAAAAGCCATATTTTACCATGAGATTTTCTTTGGCATTTTGCTTATTCTTAGAACTTCTAATTGTCTTTATAACATCATCTAGAATCGAAACCATTTTGATTAAACCTTCTAAAATATGAAGGCGTTTCTTTGATTTGTCTAACTCATATTGGGAACGATTTAAAACTACTTCTTTTTGATGATCAATATAAGCATCAAGAATGTTTAATAAACCTAATTGTTTTGGATGCTTATTATGTATTACTACCATATTAAAGTTATAATTAATCTTTAATTCGGTATTCTTAAGTAAATAATTGATTATTAATTCCTTATTAGCGTCAGGTTTACAATCAATGACTATTCTTAAACCTTCTCGGTCAGTTTCATCACGGCATTCAATAAAACCATCCAGTGTTTTACTTAAGCGAATATCTTCTATTCTCTTAAGTAAGTTGGCTTTATTAATATCGTATGGTAGTTCAGTAATTACGATTTGATTTTTCTTGTCATCAAAATGATAGCGACATCTAATAATTATTTTCCCACGGCCAGTTTCATAAGCTTGTCTAATACCTTCATAACCTTGAACTATTCCACCTGTGGGAAAATCAGGTCCAGGGATGATATTCATGATATCATCTAGCGTACATAATGGATGTTGTAAACGATAAATCGTCGCTCGGATGACTTCGTTAAGATTATGAGGAGGAATATCAGTAGCGTACCCGCTAGATATACCTTGGGAACCATTAACTAAAATATTGGGGAAACGAGCTGGCAGAACCACTGGTTCTTTTTCTGTATCATCAAAATTAAACGTAAACTCAACAGTATATTTATCAATGTCTCGCAACAACTCTTCCGCAATTTTAGATAATCTTGCTTCTGTATAACGCATGGCAGCGGGAGGATCATTATCCATACTACCATTATTACCATGCATGTCAATTAATGGTTCTCGCATTTTCCAGTCTTGGCTCATCCGCACCATCGCTTCATATACCGAAGCATCACCGTGAGGATGATAATTACCAATGACATTACCAACAGTTTTAGCACTCTTGCGGTAGGGTTTGTCATGGGTATTTTTATCTTTATACATCGCATATAAAATTCGTCTTTGAACGGGTTTTAAACCATCACGAACATCAGGTAAAGCCCGCTCTTGAATTATATATTTTGAATAACGCGCAAAGCGTTCAAAGAGAATTTGCTCAATGCGTTCATCGATGATGTTGCTTAAATCTTTAATTCTACTCATACTTCATCTCCTCAATATTGAAGTCATCTTCTAAAGTAAATTGAACATTGTTGTCAATCCATTCACGTCGTTGTTCGACGGCATCGCCCATGAGTATGGAGAAGTAATGATCAGCTTCTGCTGCATCTTCTAAGCGTACTCTTATTAAAGTACGAGTTTCTGGATTCATTGTTGTTTCCCATAGTTGTTCAGCATTCATTTCGCCTAGACCTTTAAACCGTTGAATGTTATATGTTCCCTTAATGCCACGTAACTTTTCTTCTAGTTCTTCATCAGTGTAGGCATACATTACACTATTCTTTGTCGTAATCTTATATAATGGTGGTAAAGCGATAAACACTCTACCTTCTTCTATTAACGGTGTCATATAACGATAGAAGAAGGTTAGTAATAGAATTTGAATATGGGCACCGTCTTGGTCCGCATCGGTCATAATAATAATTTTATTATAGTTAATTTTCTTAACATTAAAGTCTGCTCCAAATCCTCCACCTATGGTATTAATAAGGATGTTAATTTCTTCATTCTTCAAAATATCATTTAAAGAGGCTTTTTCAGTATTAATTACCTTCCCGCGCAATGGTAAAATCGCTTGGAAAGTTTTATCTCTACCCTGTTTCGCACTACCTCCTGCAGAAATTCCTTCAACAATAAATAATTCTGTTTTGCGAGCGTCCTTACTTTGTGCTGGTGTAAGTTTACCATTTAAATTAATTGTTGTTTTTGTTTTCTTTCCTAATCTGACTAACTCCCTTGCTTTACGCGCAGCTTCACGCGCATTAGCGGCTTTAATTGCTTTTGAAACTACTATCTCAAGCACATCTGGATTCTTAGTAAAGTAAAATGTTAATTCATCAGTTAAGAGACTCTCAACTGCACTGCGTGCTTCAGGGGTACCTAATTTATTCTTGGTTTGACCTTCAAATTGAAGGATATTTTCAGGAATGCGAACAGAGATTATACATGTTAACCCTTCTCTAACATCATTACCTTCTAAGTTTTTATCCTTTTCTTTTAAGAAGCCGTTTTTTCGTGCTAACTCATTTAAAACTTTAGTTAAAGCGAGTTTAGCACCTACTTCATGAGTACCTCCATCTCTAGTACGTACATTATTTACGAAAGATAAAAAATTTTCTATATATGAATCAACATATTGAAAGGCAAACTCAATTTCAATATTATTCACTAATCCTGATATATAACCAACATTATGAAGTGGCGTTTTATCAGCATTTAGAAACTCAATATAACTTTCTATTCCCTTTTCGTAGTGGAATGTATCTGATTTTCCTGTACGTTTATCATTTAAAGTAATTTTAAGACCTTTTAATAAAAAAGCTGATTCTCGTAAACGCTCTTCTAAAACTTCATATTTAAATTTATTATTACCAAAGATTGCTGGATCAGGTTTAAACCGAACGGTTGTACCAGTACGATTGGTTTTACCGACTTCTTTTAAGGGTTTAATGATTTTACCGCCGTTTTCAAATCGTTGGTGATATACCTTATTGTCACGTCGAATCTCTACTTCAAACCATTCTGACAAGGCATTAACCACACTAGCACCAACACCATGAAGTCCACCAGCAGTTTTATAAACACCACCACCAAATTTACCACCTGAATGAAGCATCGTAAAAATTACTTCTGGGGTTGGTCTACCAATTTTGTGCATCCCTGTGGGTATACCTCTACCAAAGTCTTGTACTTCTACACTGTTATCATTAAACACTGTAACGATGATTTCATTACCGTAACCTTGTAAAGCCTCATCAATGGCATTATCGACTATTTCTGCGACTAAATGATGTAATCCGCGTGAGTCTGTAGAACCTATATACATACCAGGACGTTTACGGACAGCTTCTAGTCCTTCTAATACTTGGATA
>JAAZCR010000190.1 GCA_012513195.1 Bacilli bacterium
ACCTTAAATATCATACCATTCTTTAAAAAAACTAGTACCTATACTAGTTTCTTTTAGCATGCCCATAAAACTAATAGGGCATTTTTTTATTTTCCTATTGACTTTTATTATCTAATTTTAATGGATCTTGCACTTCAACAGCCAGATTTGAAATTCTCTTTATATAATTATTATATCAGAAAAAAATGCTGATGTTAAGTTTTGTCGAAAACATTTTAAATGCTACTTTTAGCATGCATAATTTAACCATTTTTATACCCATAACACCATAAATTATGTAATTATACTTAACAAATTCCCACTTTTGCTCATTTTTCTCAATAATTTTTCAATAACACATTCTATACTGGAGTTGTAAAACATATGTCTTACAACTCCAGTATTATTTATAAACGTAGTTTATTCAAAATCATTATTTGTCTCTTTAACAGTCCCAAAGCCTCTTGAAACTGATTTACCAATACCTAAATATTCTGGTATGTTGAAGTTAATTTTAAAATCACCTTTAAAACCAATCATTTTTACACCTTTAAAATTAACTTCACATTCATAAACATTTAACCAACATTTTAATTCATGTGTAACTGTATATCCTATACCTTTACACATAGATATAATATTACCGATTAATGTTTTTTTAAGTATTTCTTCTCTTTCAATTTGATTACCGCTGATATATTTAGTATAATTGCTTTCATTTAGTGCTAACCATGGTGTAATAAACTTATAATGTTTATAGTCATCTATTTCTCCAAAAGCAACATCCTTTTTAATTATTTCTTGGGACTCTATAGGAATTTTAAGATCATCAATGATTATCTCTTCATTATCTAATCCTATATTTACTACTAACATTGCTCCTTCGTTAATTCCCAATAAGATAGGTTTCCCATCAATAACCTTATATTGTACTTTTGGATACTTAAACAACATCTTATCTCCTAGATGATTATGAAGTAGATAATGATTATACTTATTCGCGATATAACCACGCAGTTTAACTGATTCCCGTTGTTTAAGTTTTACTCCGTTCATCATTAATAATGCATACTTAATTTCCATTTTATTTTATAATCTCCTAATTCCTGTTTTTTCATCATAGTATACTCTTGATACCAGTTTAACTCCATCCATAACAACATCATATTGTATTTTTGATAAATCATCTTTAGGAACGGATACTTTATAATTATTTAATCTAATCCAACTATTATATATATCTAAATATGAAGCATTTTTATTCTTTATAGTACTTATAGCTTCTATCACTTTCTCATCATAATCTACAATTATGTCTTCTTTATATAGTTCTGGTTCAATTAACTTAAACAACTCACGTGCATATTTAAAGTTTAATCTAGTAAGATTAGCTAATATATCATTAGATTCATCATCGCTTTTTCTCTCATTAACTAAATTAAAATATTCATTATTAATCGCATATAACTCATTTTCATAAATACAATTTTTATTATTTAAAATCTTTTTTGTAATATCAATCAACTCATTAGGATAGATATTACTGTATTCTTTCCCATTATCTCTACATATCCTAAAAAGTTTGACAACTCCCATGTCTCTTAGAGAGTTACGATTTGCCCTTCCCGCTGTTTGATTTATCGAAGCGATAGGCGCAAAATCCCGATACACAATATCAAAATCAA
>JAAZCR010000191.1 GCA_012513195.1 Bacilli bacterium
AAGCCATCCCGACTGCCACGGACGACCTTTTCCGTTTCTGGTTCCTCTGGATTTCGACCTGGATATCTTCGTGTATCTAAGGCAAAGCCTTTTAACTCATCTTCAACGAGAATAACGATTAATCCCGAAAGAATCGCTGTACTCATTTGGTCTAAATCATCCATAATGCTTACTTGATGGAGTGCAAGATGATTATGGATGATTTGGAAGGCATGTTTATGAAGATAAACATCATCTTCACCTAATAGTAATAGTTCCTTAATCAACATGATAATCGCATAGTTATCTGTTAAACTATTACAGTAAAAAAGCGCGATTCGCACATTCTTAATATTAAATTCTCTTACACCAATATCGAAACTTACACCAACACCTAATAATTCTTTTAAGTAATTGACATTATCCTCTAATTTACGGGTAAGTGGTCTGGGCATCGTAACACCCCTTTATTAACCCTTTGGTTTAAAGAAAACTGCGACTAAAAAAGCGAAGATAATAGCCGAAGTAATACCACTAGCAGTTAGATCAAACATTCCCATAGCGATACCGAAAAAGCCCATTTCCTCGGCTTTAGCTAATGCCCCATGTAACAAGGAGTGGCCGAAACTAGTAATAGGAACGAGAGCTCCTGCTCCCGCAAAATCAATTAGCCGATCATATAAACTAAAGGAATCAAGTAATGCACCCACCACGACGAAATAACTTGTGACATGTCCTGGCGTTAACTTAAACACATCAACTAGTAATTGTCCAAGTAGGCATATCGTTCCCGCGACAAGAAAGGCATTTAGATAAATCATGGTTTCACCTCACATTTTTCAAAAGCTACAGCATGGGCGATACATGGAATGGTTTCCTTTTGTAAAGTCATCATTGGATTGAGTAGTGCTCCCGTCGCTACCACTAAAGCGCGTTTAATTTGGTCTGTATCTAATAAACGTTTTATATAACCAAAGGTAACGACAGCACAACAAGCACAACCACTTCCGCCCGCAAAGACTTTTTGATCCTCTGAATATATCATTTTTCCACAGTCATGATGGAGTTTGTTTATCGGATAGTTCTCATACTCCATAATATCTAACAATACTTGCGACCCAATTTGTGATAAATCCCCAGTCACTATCATGTCATAATAGTCAGGTGAGATATTTAAATCGCGGAAATGTCTTATCAAAGTATCACTTGCGGCTGGTGCCATGGCACTACCCATATCATTAGGATTCTTTTGTTTAGCGTCAATTACCCGACCGATGGTAGCAGCAGTTATTTTAATTGAACTAGGGATTGAAGAGATTAAAGCTGCACCAGCACCAGTAACTGTAAATGTCATGGTCGGTGGTTTTTGCCCACCATATTCAGTAGGATAGCGGAACTGTCGTTCAGCTGTAGCGTTATGACTAGAACTTGCGACAACGATATTATTGAACATACCGCTATTTATAAAAATACTTCCCGTAAGGAGCGTTTGCATACTAGTTGAACAGGCACCATACATTCCTAAAAAGGGGACATCAAAATCGCGCATTGCATAATTACTGATGACATTTTGATTAATTAAATCACCCGCAATTATTAAGTCCACATCTTCTAGTTTTAAGCCAGAGTTGATAATAGCGATAATAATCGCATCGCTAAGGAGTCTTCGTTCTGCCGCTTCCCAGTTTTTCTCGCCACAATAGTTATTCTCATAATCGCGGTCGAAATATTCACCTAGTGGTCCCTGTTTTTCTAATGGTCCCACACTTGTACCTGTACCTTTTAGATAAACGCGATCAAAGACATAAGTTGCTCGTTCCATACCATCACCTTAATGAAAGAATAGATATCTTATCGCACCTAATACGAAAGCAGATACGACACCAAACACAATGACACTGCCCGCGAGTTTAAACATATTCGCTGCGATTCCTAAGGTAACTCCTTCACTGCGCGATTCTAAGGCAGCACTTGTCATCGAGTTCGCAAAACCAGTAACGGGAATAAATGCTCCTGCCCCCGCAAATTGACCATATGTATCATATATACCTAATCCAGTGGTTATGGCAGTAATTAGAATTAAAGTGACTGTCATTAAGGAATTCGCATTGTTTTTATCTAAATGAAAGACATAACGATACAAATCTGATAACCCTTGACCAACAACACCAACCAATCCACCTGTAACAAACGCAACGATACTATTGCGTAAATAACGAGGTTTCACTTGATTTTTCTTGATGATTTCGGTATAGTTCTTATTCATCGTTTACCTCCTTCACTTATCTATTAATATCATCTCTCAAAGTCACAAATTTATGAAAATAAAAAACCATCTTTTATACAAGATGGTTTACGATAAATAATATTTTTTTATCATTTCCGTTATTTTTTTCTCCATACGTGAAACTTTTGACTGCGATATTTTAAGTTTTTTCGCAATCTCGCTTTGATTTAAGCCATAATAAAACCGATACAAGATAAGTTTGCGTTCTTGTTTCGTAAAATTTTGAAATAATTCTTTCACTTCAAAGATACTATAGTCGATATCTTTACCTTCAGCATCAGTCACAAAATCCATTAAAGTTGATTCATCATCATGATAAGTATTTTCTAATGATAATAGATGTTGTTGGTGGTTATAACCTAAGACAACATCTTCATAGGAGATGTTAAGTCGTTTAGCGATTTCCTGTAAAGAAATACTATTGTTTTCTTCAATGATATCTTTAATTTTACGTTTTAACAATAGAATTTTCTTACTTATTTTAATATGATTTTTACTACGTAAATAATTCTTGATTTCACCAATAATATAAGGGATCGCAAAGGTTGAAAAGGCATTACCTAATGTTGCATCATATTTCTTGGCGGCCATGATTAAGCCTATACAACCCGATTGAAATAAATCTTCTTTTTCTTCTTTTAAATAGCCCAACTTATTTACTACTGACCATACCAACTTGTAATTGTTTTCAATTAGCTCCTTTTCATGCATCGTCCTCACACGAACATGTTAATTTCTTTCTTACCTTAACAACTGTTCCTTCACCTAATTTTGAACTAATATAAAACTCATCAGAAAATATCTCCATAATTGTAAGTCCCATGCCCGAACGTTCTTCTTCAGGTTTGGAAGTATAGAATAGTTCTCTTGCTTTATTTACATCCTCAATTCCTTTACCATAATCGATAATCGTTAGGGTAATCCATTCATTCTCATATTCCATAATCATTTTGACTTTCCCTTTTTTGTTTTCATAACCATGGATGATGCTGTTAGTAACAGCTTCTGAAACAATCGTCTTTAACTCATTCAACTCATCAAGTGTGGGGTCAAGTGGCATAACGAAACCCGCAACAACCATTCGCGCAAAGGCCTCATTTTGGCTTAATG
>JAAZCR010000192.1 GCA_012513195.1 Bacilli bacterium
GTTTAATAATGATAAAGATGATGTATACTTGATAAGTCCTAGAGGTACGATAATTGACAAGTTTACTTATAATTCAACAGTTAGAGATGAATCATTCTGTTGTATACTATCGGGTGGTAACTGGTTCGATGGAACATGTACACCGACCAAAAACGCACCTAATTAAGGAGGATACTATGAAAAAACAGTTTATTATTGATAGATTTGAAGGAAATTTTGTTATAGTTGAATATGGTGATATAACATTTAGTCTACCACGGGAAATTTTTCCTTCTGATGCCAAAGAAGGGCAAGTCATTGATATTTCAATTAGAGTAAATCATAACGAAACAGAGGAGTTACGTAAACAAGTAATTAGTCTATCACGCAAGTTGTTTAGAGATGAATAAAATAAAGAGGCACTTCCAATGCGAAGTGCCTCTTTATTTTATGTATTAGGAACATAGAAATGACTTGCGATAAAATCAACGCTTTCTTTGCGATTGTTTTTAAACCAAGCAATAAGGATACTTGTAAGTCCACCAGTCGCAAAGTGCGCAATATAATCTTTTGAAAGTTTGCTAGATAACCCCATTTCGATAGTAGAGAACATTTGAAGAAGCGTGTTCGACCAAGTATTGTAAAGAATTTGCGTTTTGTCTAAATGGATGATGAGATTAATGATATCGGGATGTTCATCCCAGAACTGGAAGAAAAATTTTACTTTCCTTTGGATATCTTTATCATAAACCGTCAAATCGAAGGTTGCTTTCATTTTTTCTAACAATTCCTGTGTTAAACTATTAAGTTTTTCAATGATAATATCATCTTTTGTATAATAATAACGATAAAAGGTAGCTCTGCCAATTCCTGCTTTTTTAATAATCATACTGATGGTAATGTCATGATAATCTAGTTTTTTTAGTAACAATTTTAGCGCTTCAAAAACAAATTCTTTAGTGCGATTAATCCGTATATCCTTTTTTTGGAACAAATTAATCACCTCTGTTTCATAAGTAAATGCGCACATTGACCTCTATCTATCTTAATTATATTATAAATTTTAGATACTAACAAGCAATTTAGTGAGGTGATTATGGTTGTGCTTAAAGTTTTGACATATTTAAACAAAAAGGGTAAATATGTTATCGTAGTTTTTGCGGCACTATTAGTCATATCTTTGTTGGTGTTTCCTTTTGTCAAAATAACGGATGATCGCGTAGATTATTTACCTGATTCTTCAGAAGCTAAACAAGGTTTAGTAATTCTAAATGAAGAGTTCTCCGATGTGTTAAAGGCTAATGGTAAAGTTCTTATTAAGAATAAGACAGTAAATGAGATTTTAAATCTAAAGATGGAGATTAAAAAGATTCCCGGTGTTTTATCAGTTATATGGATCGATGATTTTGTTGATTTAACGACAATCCCAATCGAATATATTCCTGAAAATGTTAGAGATAATTTTTATAAAGATAATAAAGCATTGTTTGATATTACCTTTACTGATGAGATTAATAGTGAAGTCACGAAAAACGCGATTCGAGAAATAAATACCCTATTAAAAGATAATGGTGGAGTAGGTTTAACACCACGCAGTGTGGTAGGAGTGGCGACACTCGCTATCATAGTAGCGGTTGCGATTGTTGTATTAGTAGTGGTCATCTTCACCGACTCGTTTATGGCTAGTTTATTAATCTTAGTTACATTAGGTGTATCGATTGGTATTAATCTTGGTACCAACATTATCTTTGGTAAGATTTCTGATATCACTTTTATCGCAAGCAGTGTGATTCAACTGGCAGTATCCATAGATTATTGTCTAGTTTTTATGAAAAAATTAAAAGATGCAAGAAGTATAACTAATGATTTAGATCAAGCGATACCCCAAGCGATGTATCAATCTCTAAAAACTGTTTTAGCCTCTAGTTTAACTACCATAGCGGGTTTCTTAGCGATTGGTATTATGAAATACCGCATTGGGGCAGAACTGGGATTAGTACTAGCGAAAGGCGTTACTATCAGTTTAATTTCTGTGATATTACTATTACCAGTATTGGTAAGACTTTACATTAAGGCAATTGATAAAACAAACCATCGCATCTATATACCACACTTTAAGTTTTACCAACGGTGGATTAAAAAACCAGTAGGTATTGGAGTATTAGTGGGTTTAGTCTTAATTGGTGGTTTTAGCTTCTATTTCCAAAATCAAAACAAATATACTTATTCCGATAATCAAGTTGAGTATACAGAACTAGAGAAAGAAATTGTGAATACTTTTGGTGAGTATAATCAATTTATTCTGATAATTCCTAATAATGAGCCAGCGAAAGAAGTCCAACTCCTAAATCAACTACAAGCACTAGAAACATTACAATCTGTCACATCTTTATATACTATCGTACCATATGGAACCCCACTTGAAATGATACCACCGCAAGTTAAAGCACAGTTTTTAAGTGATAATCATTCATTAATTTATATTACTCTTGATGTGCCAATTGAAAGTGATGTGACCTTTAAGACGATTGATACGTTACGGGATATTGTTAAAGACTATTATGATACTAGTTACTTAACTGGTGAATCAGTGGTAATCTATGATAGTAAATTAGTAATTGAAGAAGATTACTTATATGTATTGATAGCTTCACTTGTCGCAATTGGTTTAATCGTCTTTTTCACTTTTAGAAAGCTTACGATACCTATCTTACTATTAATAGTTATTGAATCAGCTATCTGGGTAAACATGGCCATCCCTTACTTCCAAAAAATTGAATTTGCATATTTAGGTTATATTTTAATCAGTTCAATTCAATTAGGAGCGACCATCGATTACGCGATTATAATGACTGATAATTATCTTAAAGAACGGAGAAGTAACTCACCGATTGTAGCTTCACAAAAGGCTTTTGTGGCATCGATTGAAGCGATTTTCGTTTCCATTTTAGCACTCATTATCGCTGGTTTCTCGTTAACGATGATGATGGAAATGGATCTAATTAGACAATTAGGTATTTTGATTGGACGTGGAACAATAATCAGTGGTTTATTCTCACTCTTCATTTTACCGCAATTATTAGTTTTGTTTGATAAGTTAATTGTCAATAAAAAATTAATAAACGAGAAAGCTGGAAAATAATTCCAGCTTTTTTATTTATATGAAATAATTTCCTTTTCAAAAATGCTTTATCTTCATAGTCTATTTCCATACTAATATTGAAACGGTAATGGGAGGAAAAGACATGAAAAGAATCATTTGTTTCATCTTGTTATGTTTGTGTTATATTTTTGTAAGTTCAGTAGAAGTAAATGCTGATGTAAATGAATATGAATTGCGTTTAGAGTATTATCACAAATATGCAGCACTAACAGGTATTGACTGGTATTATATAGCAGCGATTGATCAGTATGAACGTAATACGAAAAATTATCGTCATTATTGTCCTAAGCAAAATGAAATTATATCAATCTGTTTTGATGAACGACTCTGGAGTGGCATTAATAACCCCGTCTATGATGATAAGAATACCGATCGCATTAACATTTTTGGTGGCATAGGTTTTGATGGTGATGAGGATGGTTATGCTGATCGCTTAAATCCAGATGATCGATTATATACAATGGTAAAAATTATTACTGCTTATGGAATAACAGAAGATAGTATTGAACAGGCATTATTAGAATATTATCGTACCGAAAAGGGTGTGCAAATTATTAAGCAAATTGCCCTTCTATTTAAGCACTTTAATCGTATTGATTTGGATAAACGTGTCCATCCCATTCCTAAAGGTTATAATGCGAGTGTCGTAAACAATTACGGTGATAAGCGTAGTTTCGGTGGACCAAGGCTTCATGAAGGTGTAGATATTTTTGCGCCTACTGGTACACCAGTTGTTGCCACTGCATATGGTTATGTTGAGGTTAAAGGATGGAATCGTTTGGGTGGTTATCGCTTAGGAATACGCGATATATATAACACCTATGAATTTTATGCACATTTAAATAGTTACGCTAAAGGAATCGAAGAAGGGTCAATTGTAAGACCAGGTCAAGTGATTGGATATGTTGGATCTACTGGTTATGGCAATGAAGGAACTAGAGGAAAGTTTCCACCCCATCTCCATTTTGGTCTTTATAAGTTTGATGGGAAGAAGGAATGGAGTTTCGATCCCTATCCTTATTTGAAAAAATGGGAAAAAGTGAGGATATAATGAAAATTTTCAGGATGCAATGCATATTAGTTGCTCATGAGGGGTAATAAGGTATAATAAAATTGTAAGAATTTTCAGAAGTAAATTGTAGGTATACGTTTAATTTATAGAGGGAAAATAAAATCTTAAGGAGGTTTTCTATGCTTACGAAACAGTATGATCCTTTAAAGAAGAAGCAACTCCAAATCTTAGACGAGAATGGTAAAATCGTCGCAAAAGATCTTGAGCCAAATCTCAGCAAGGATCAATTACTTAAAATGTATAAAACAATGGTCTTAGGTCGTGTAGCTGATACTAAGGCTGTACAATTTCAACGCCAAGGACGGATGTTAACATTCGTCATAAATAAAGGTCAAGAAGCAGCACAAGTTGGTTCTGCTGCTGCCCTTGAAGAACAAGACTGGGTAGTACCAGCATTCCGCGAATTTAGCACTTTATTATATAGAGGTGCTCCATTATATAATCTCTATCTTTACTGGTATGGTAATGAATGGGGTAGTCATTTCCCTGAAGGTGTAAAAATCCTTCCAGTTAACATTACCATCGGTGCTCAATTTAATCATGCGACAGGGATAGCACTTGCCAGCAAGTTCCTCAAGAAAAATGAAGTTGTATTAACATTCATTGGTGATGGTGGAACTAGCGAAGGTGAATTTCATGAAGGGCTAAACTTCGCGTCTGTCTTTGATGCACCAGTTGTGTTCATCATTCAAAACAATCACTATGCGATTTCCGTTCCACGGAATAAGCAAACAAAATCCATAACTTTAGCGCAAAAAGCGCTTGCCTATGGTATCCCAGGAATTCAAGTTGATGGTAATGATGTTCTCGCAATGTATGTAGCGACTAAAGAAGCAGTCGAACGCGCTCGTCGAGGGGAAGGACCAACCTTAATCGAAGCAGTAACCTATCGTTTAGGTGCCCATACTACAAGTGATGATCCAACGCTTTATCGTGAAGATAAAGAAGTAGAAGAATGGATAAAGAAAGAACCATTAATCAGATTTAAAAAATATTTAATCGATAAAGGTTATTGGTCTGAAGAAGAAGATCAAAAACTTCAAGATGAATATAACGATTATGTCAATGAAGTCTTCAAGCAAGTTGAAGCAACTGGTTTCTATCCACTTGAAGACATCTTTAAGTATCAATATGCGGAAA
>JAAZCR010000193.1 GCA_012513195.1 Bacilli bacterium
ATACGATCTTGTTCTTGTAGTTTTTGTTCAATTTCATCTTCTTTTTCTCTTAACTCATTAATCTTAGTCTCAATTTTCTCTTCTTTAAGAGATAAATGTTCTTCGCGACGTGCAATTTGCTTTTGGCGTTCATCTAAACTTTCTTCCCGAGCAGTTACACGTGCTTCTAATTCTAAGATCATTGATTTACGTTCTTTTAATTCACGTTCCGTTTCAAGCTTAATACGATGTTGTTCTTCTTTAATTTCAATTAAAGCCTGCCGTTTTTTCGCTTCGGCAGTTTTTATTGCCTCATCAATAATTTGTTGAGCTTTTTCCTTTGAACGAGCTATTTTACTTTCGTAAATATAGCTTCTAATCAAATATCCTATCAACATTCCAACTATTGCTACTAACAAAATAGAGATGATTGCAACGAGTATTGATATTTCAAGCAATTAGTACACCTCCATAATATTTGCAAGCTAAGCAAGAGTTGGACAAAATGTATTCTAAGTACTATCTTACAGTCTTTTTAATATCAAGTCAAGAAAAAAATTCCAGGCTCTCAGTATATAAGAAAAAGGACGATTAAAACTTGTTTAACCGTCCTTTTTCTTATACACCCTCAAATCCAGCATCATCACTAGGATTGAAAATGTTCTTTTGCTTTAATGTTTCTCTAATTTTTGCTTCTATTTCTTGCGCAACTAGTGGATGATCGCGCAAGAATTGCTTAGCATTTTCTCTTCCTTGTCCAATCTTTTCATGGTTGTAAGCGTACCATGCTCCGCTCTTTTCAATAATATCAAGTTGGACACCAAGATCAATGATTTCTCCTTCTTTGGAGATACCTTCACCATACATAATATCAACTTCAGCAGTTCTAAATGGAGGAGCTACCTTATTCTTAACTACTTTTAATTTAGTATTATTCCCGACAATATCATTACCAATTTTGATTTGCTCACCGCGGCGAACTTCTAGACGAATTGTCGCATAGTTGGCTAAATATTTGACGCCTATTTAGGTCTTCAAATATTCGCCACCAAACCGTACATGAAAGTTTCCAATCATACGGCTTTCCAATTGCGCATTAATCTACGTTTAAATTCTTTGATAAATAATCTTTTTTTTGGGGAAAAGTTCGATAAAGATCGGTTTTCCTGTTTCATCCACCCAAGTAACACCCCAAACACCTAAGCGAAAATACTTCTTGTCCCCTGTTTCCGTTCGGACATATAATAAGCGAGCTACTTTCGTTCGGTATTTACCAGCTAAAGTCTTCAAAAAACTTTGCAAGAAAAGATGATGGGCAAGCGATAGTTTACTTTTCACATCAAAACAGAACTTATAGTATTGATAAAAACGATGAAAAATTTTGTTATAGATTGTTATAATTTCATAATCAGTATTATTTAAGTTCTGCGTACGATGTGTAGCTTTACCATTCTTAGCGAAATGATTTTCGCTTAGGAATTTAGTGACCATTTCCTTGGGTAAAGATAATTTGGTATTTTCAACAATTTGATACCCTAAGAAATGTACCTTGTCTTGATAATGAACAACTTGTAGTGAACAAGGAAAAAAACTAGTCAACTTTTCCGCCAAATCTAATACTTGCTGTTTATGTGCTACTAAACCAACCGCAAATTTATTTTTATATCGCACGTAAGTACCCTGATCTTTTAAAAATGTGTCAAAATCGATCAAGACAATCTCAAGGCCAATTTCACTTAAGACACCTTCCATCGGTGTCTTATTATAAGGATGGAAATAACGAAAATCCTTGAGATATCCTGCTTTAATAAACTTATTGATTAAACGGATAAACTTTTCATCAGTAATCTTTTCTTTAAGTTTACTGATTAATAAGTTCTTATCATAATCAAGGTTTATCTCACCAATTATCCACCATTTAACCTCTTTAAAGTTACTTTTAATTACTTTTAAAACCTCTTTATGTTGTCGATGATAAAGCTGTAGTTTATCACTATAAATAGTAAATAAAATATCCCTAACAATACTAACAATAGCTTTATCAATTGCTTTTACTTCATCAGGGTTAAATAGTTCTGGTTGATACGATTCATCCTTGATAGTATTAATTACTGTTTCTAGGTTAAACTGACTTACGTCGAGATACTTTTCATAAATTTGTGGATTGTAGAGTAGACGACATAAACGTGTATGTTTATAATCGGGTTTCAAAGAATTTAAACGTAATACTTCAAATACTCTTTCAGGATTTCGCATGGTCTCACACCATATCCTTTCATCATGTTGCGCAATCTGTCTCCCTTCGCTCCTTTATACTTTCGTATAAAGTCCAAACGCTACTATGGAGACTCCGTTACCATATAAAACCTTGCGGTTTTACTTAGGTAATCTCAGGTTATTCAATATACTATAATGCTCTTCTGTTTAGGTCTCCCGTTCGATGTTTACCTCTAACCGAGGTTGTGGGAGTAATGTCTAGGCCCAAAACGTAAATTCTAAACGTCTGGGATTACTCCTGTTACCATGATAGCCATTTGTAAGGTAACACCCGCTTTAAGGGCACTCCATCTGGGATTCACGCAGTTTAGCGTTGACCATGCAGAAGATTCTGTCTCGCCATTCACCTGTACCTATAATGGCTTAGGTAGGTTATGACTTTTCAGCCATGTGGTTGTCCCCCATCCCTTTCGGTAAGAGGTAAGGCTGATGACAGTAACTCCTAGACAAGTTAGCCACCCTCGTGGCAATAGTATATTGAACGCGCTCTAGTTTACACTAGAGCTTCCTGACACACGAATTTTAAAGCACGTCCGCCCGGTGTAGTTTCGGGATTTCCAAACATAATACCAACTTTTTCACGAATTTGGTTGATGAAAATAGCGATACATTTTGACTTGTTAATGGCACCGGCGAGTTTACGCATAGCTTGGCTCATCAAGCGTGCTTGTAAACCAACATGGCTATCGCCCATTTCTCCTTCAATCTCCGCTTCTGGTACTAATGCTGCAACGCTATCGATAACAACAATGTCAATCGCGTTGCTTCGAACTAATGCTTCCGCAATTTCTAAGGCTTGCTCCCCTGTATCTGGTTGCGATAATAGGAGGTTTTCAATATCGACACCGACTTTTTTCGCATATTGTGGATCTAATGAATGCTCAGCATCGATAAAGGCAGCGTTACCACCTAGTTTTTGTACTTCGGCAATCGCATGTAAGGCAAAGGTTGTTTTCCCTGAACTTTCTGGTCCGTAAATTTCAATGATTCGTCCCCGAGGGTATCCACCAACACCTAGTGCTGCATCAAGCGCAATGGAACCTGAACTTACTACATCTAGTGTTGGGGTAACATCAGCACCTAGTCGCATGATAGCACCTTTACCAAATTGCTTTTCAATTTGTTTAAGGGCCATCTCTAGGGCTGCTTGCCGATTGTTATTTGACATATCTTTCCTCCTTTTTTAATCTAACGTCATCTATTTATACGTTATTAATGTATATTTTACCCTACTTTACCTCTATAAGCAACTAATAATATAAACATTTGTTCGCTTTTGTTACTTTGTTTGGAACACAATATGTTTATTCTTTAACAAATAATCGAGACCTGAGACAATGGTTAAGATGGTCGCAAGAACCATTAATATGTCAACGATTAAGTGATAAACATCAAATTGGGTAAAGAACATATAGGTAGTTTCTGCTTGTAAGTTAAATAGGAACATAACGATGATTAAGATGATTTGTGTAGTGGTTTTCGCTTTACCTAGATAACTTGCCGCAATTACTTTTCCATCTGTTACAGCAAGTAATCTAATACCTGTCACCATAAACTCACGGGAAATGATGAGAATCGGTACAAAGGCGGGCATAAGTCTAAGTTCGATGGCAAGTAACAACGCTGAGGTAACTAATAACTTATCAGCTAAAGGATCCATGAATTTACCAAAGGTCGTTATTAAATTATATTTGCGAGCAATTTTACCATCTAAATGATCAGTGTATGCTGCTACCGCAAAGATAGCTGTACCAATTATATTGGTTAGCGGAATGCTTAAATCTAGAACACTAAAGGTTGTTTTAATTGGTAGATAAAAGACGATTACAAAGATGGGAATTAAGATAATACGAAATAATGTAAGTTTGTTTGGTAAATTCAAAATACATCACTCTCTTTCTATTTATTTCTTATCCCATTATAACATAAATCGACGTATATAAATATGCTAAAATTTTTTATTTACGCGAGACATGGGGATTACCTTTAATATAAAAGCGCCATAACTTATCCTTGTCTTCTTCTGCGTAGTCAATATTTATTCGTTTTGTGTGCACAATTTCCTGAACTTGATAACCATCATCTTCTAAGTACATAATATCGCTTGTAACTAAATCTAATTTATTATACCTTCGATCAATTCCTAATTTCCTACACAATTTCCCAGGGCCATTAGTTTCTGATTTTAGAGGAACATCTTGTAATGGTTCAACCGCTCTAATCAACACTGCTTCGGGATTACCTTCAACACTGGCAGTTATATTTAACATATAATACATTCCATAGATAAAATACACATATAAATGCCCACCACTTAAATACATGGCATCATTTCTTTCGGTACGTAAATAATTATAAGCGTGGCTTGCCTTATCGACACCTCCTCCATAACACTCGGTTTCGACAATACGATACTTTTCAATTTTTCCATTTCTATTAAGACAAATGACTTTTCCTAAAAGCTTTTGGGCTAAAACATAGGCATCAATAGTAAAAAAATCCCTATCTAATCGCATACCATCACCTGTAACTACATTACTCTTATTATATAATAACTGATAAATAAAAAAAACTCTTACAAATTGTAAGAGTTAATAAAGGTTGCGTGTGTGGTATTCTGTAAGCCATGTTCTGTACCTTCGTACTTCGAACGGATGCCTCCTCGTACTCAGGTGGTAATCATTTGTCTACAGAGATAACCTCTGTCCCTATCCCCGTTCATTTCCGAGGATTAGAGTTCCCCTACCATAATTTGGGTTTCTCGCTCGTGGGGTTTACCAACGTTCCACCCTACCAGTTTCCCAGTAGGCTCGTCTCTGTGGCACTTTTATAGGTACTAACACCATGCCCATATGGGTTTAGGTGTTTTCCCAGCCGTCAAGCCAGTTTTCACCAGCCTGCCCTGACTTATGACTTCGTCAGGCACGAACACTACAAGCATCTCAGCTTGTGCGAGCATGGACTTTCCTCATCAAAACCTTAAGGGTTTTGACGCGATTACCCGAATACCACACACTAATATTATACCTGATAACCTGAGTAAGTCAACCAAACTTAAAATACAATATCATCCAGCACCTTTTATTATTCGCAATTAAGGTAAAAATATAAATGATAGTGCGCAAATGACTTAATCCAAAAAAATCTTTCCTTTTTCCATAAAAATTTGTTAAGATTAAAGTGGTGGTGATCATATGGCTATTAATTATCCAATTAAAAAGAAGATGGAAGGTAACGTTAATTATGCCCATCGTGGCATGACCCTCGAAAACGAACTTAATGAATCAAATAAATATTATAAAGCTCATAACATTGCCTTAATTTCTAAAAAGCCAACACCAGTGCAAATCGTGAAGGTTGATTATCCAAGTCGAAACAAAGCAGTAATTCGTGAGGCTTATTATCAATCTCCTTCGACCACGGACTATAATGGCATTTATCGGGGGAAATACATCGACTTTGAAGCGAAGGAGACCTCCAGTCGTACTGCTTTTCCTCTACGCAACATTCATGACCACCAAATCATGCATATCAAACAAGTGATTGACCTTGGTGGTATTGCCTTTATTATTGTTCGCTTTACTAAACTTGGAAAGACCTTCTTACTTGATGGAAGTATTGCAGTTAAATGTTACGAGGAAGCATTAAAAGACGGAAGAAAATCTTTAAGTTTACAATTTTTTATGGAAAAAGGACATGAAATTACTAATAAATGCATCTATACTATCGACTATCTAAGTGTAGTCGACAAGGTGTATTTTAATGAATAAAACCTTATCTATTCTATTTAAGTCATTTGCGTTACTTATAATTGTTTTATGTCTTACTATTTATGGTTACCTTTATTTAAAAATCTATGCTTATGTTAAAGAAGCAGAGAACTTTGATATCAATAAAATCTATGTTCCAGAAGCAACGAAAATCTATGACCAAAATGATAACTTAGTGGCTGAATTGGGCACGGAAAAGCGCACACTGGTAAAGTATACGGATATTTCTCCAAAAATGATTGAGGCATTAATTGCCATTGAAGATGCCCGTTTCTTCCAACATCATGGTTTTGATACCCCTAGAATCATTTCTTCTATAATTGAAAATCTTAAACATAAGAGTTATAAAGAAGGGGCTAGCACCATTACGCAACAGTTAGTTAAACTATCCTATTTAACCCGGGAAAAGACCATTGACAGAAAACTTAGGGAAGTATTTTTGAGTATCGAACTAGAAAACCGTTTAACTAAAGAAGAAATTATTGAAGCATATTTAAATCGAGTGCTCTTTGGTGGACGCATTTATGGTGTTGAAAAGGCTAGCCAATACTATTTCCATAAGTCTGCTAAAGAACTAAATTACGAAGAAGCAAGTCTACTTGCGGGCATCATTCAGAGCCCCAATCGCTATAACCCTTATACTAATCCAGAAGCAACCAAAAAACGCCAGATTCTCGTACTAGAGGCACTATATCAGCATGGTTATATCACTAAGGACGAGTTAGATCAAGGTATTAATCGACCTTTACATGAGTTAGTATTAGATCCACTTATTGAAAGTTATGATAAAGAAATAACCGCGTACCTTGATTATGTTATCTATGAACTGAAGACGAAATATCAATTAGATCCATTAACTAATTATCTTCAAGTAAAAACACATCTTGATCTTAATATTCAAAAAACAATCTATCATACAGAGAACGATGAAACTTTACATCCAAAATCTAATACCCAATCGGGTATTGTTGTCTTAGAAACAAAAACAGGACACATAAAAGGAATTGGTGGGGGGAGAGGTTATCAAGATATCCTCTCTTTTAATTTAGCTACAGATGCTCGTCTTCAACCTGGTTCAACCATAAAGCCCATCCTTGACTATGGTCCAGCAATTGAATACTTATATTATTCTCCTGCCCATCCATTCATCGATGAAAAAATCTTTTATAGTACTCTTGGTAGTCGCTATGTAGCAGTAGAAAACTATGACCATAAATATAAGGGGATCCTTTCAATGCGGGAAAGCATTATAGATAGTAGAAACGTCACCGCAATTAAAGCTTTTCGTGAAGTGGGCATGGACCGAGCATATGAATTCGCAAGTAAATTAGGATTGAAGATTAAAGAACCTATGACAGAAGCCCATGCTATTGGTGGTTTTAAATATGGTTTTACCGTTCTTGAAATGACAGCTAGTTATGCTGCTTTTGGCAATCGAGGTATTTATACTGAACCAACTACAATTAAAGAAATCATTAAAGATGGACAAGTAATAAAACCTATAACAAACCAAATTCAAGCGATGCGCGAAGATACCGCCTATCTAATGAGTCATATGCTCCACGACAATATGATAAATGGTACCGCTGTTACTGCTAATGTGACAAATCTTATCATCGCAGGCAAAACTGGTCAAACTAATTTTCCAGATGAAATAATAGCAAAATATAACTATCCCCATAATTGCGTTCGCGATTCTTGGTTCATCGGTTATACAACTAAATACACAACTGCTGTATGGTTAGGATTCACCAAAATAATGGAAAATACCTTTTTAACACCACAGGAAGCTAAACAAGCACTTGTGATGTTTCGCAAGGTTATGGAAGAAATTCATCAAAAACCACATGAAAGCACTGAATTTTATCGACCTGATAATATCATCGAAGTAGAAATTGAAGCTAACACCTATCCCTTAGGTTTGCCAAGTGAATATACACCTCTTATCTATCGTAAAAAAGAATTATTTATTAAAGGATATGAACCAAAGAATATTTCTAATTATTTTAAACCATTAGATACTCCAAAGAATTTCTTTGCATATTATGATTTTGAAACGGAAGAACTAGTCTTTCGTTGGGATAAAGTTAATTTAGACTTCTCCTCTGAAGATTTCTATTTAAGTGAAAGAGTGCACGGTATTGAAAAGTTCTATGACAATTATAAGGCAAAAACACAAAATGAGTTCTACCAAACTGGCGAACTCACCTACTTAAAATCTAGTCGCATAGCGAACACATATGCAGAATACTGTACAAGTACAAATAAATTAGGGCGTCTCTGCCCCATCACGAATCCAAAAGAGTTAAATACACATATTTTACTATTAGAGGAATTAAAGAAAACAGAAATTAATAACCTCTTAAAAGACAAAAAGGCTAGAATCTTATCTGAAGGAGAATTAAGCATCATCAGGGGTTATGAAACTTATAATGGTTACCATAACGGCCTTTACAGCAACTTAGGCAATATTCAATATGAAATTAAAGGCATGCGTGGGTTTGAAGAAGTAATTCTATATCAAGGGGAGTATCGTGAAGAATTACGCGTACCAATGACTGCTGAAGAATATTTTCAGTTTAATGCTTTCGCGATAAGTGCCGACTTCTCCCGTTATAAAAACTTCCTCAAGAGTTCTAAAACCATCACCTTAAATCCTTTGTGGAACTAATTTACCAAAAAAGCAGATGATTAACTCTAAACAGAGAAAAAAGTAAATAAAGAATTAGACCTAAATAAATTAAAAAGCATATTCGACTAATCATCAAAATCGAACGATAATAGGTAATAAAAATTCCAACACGATGAATTACAGTTCTCCCAAAGCGCTCTATCCGTTTAATAACCGTCTGTGAATTGTACAATTTATTTATTTCTAGTTTATCTTTAACCCGATAGTTTTTTGCTAGTTTATATAAATGTTTCTTAATAACCCTCACATTAGGACTAAATTTTTTCAGCATCCTATCTCTTTCTTTTATTAAAAATCCTTTTGCGGTTAGGCCATATTTTAATACCTTATCAAAATACACTTTCACAATAATTAAATACATCGAAATGACAATGGAAAAATATACTAATATAGATAAAACATTATAATACCTTTGATAAATCAATAATTTGTTAACCATCGCAAAGAATGGTCCAATTACGGGAATTTCTTGTAAAAATGAGTATTGTTTAAGCAACACTAACATGATTACCGCACCAATGATGTAACCATTAATGGTGCGGTTTTTGATTAACTTAATACTTTTTACAGGATTGAAGGATGCTTGTTCAAAGATTTTCGTTAATCTTTTATCAATTATTTTATAGTAATCAATTTCCCAGCGCTTAATAACCTCATCAATGATTTGCTTCCGTTTCTTAATTTTAATATACGGATAACGCACAATATAATGTACTGGATAGGGTTGATTAAACAATCCATCATATGTTATCACAATATCTTCAACATACTGTCTCTCCTTATTACTACCAGGAATAAACGGATTAACATCATATTTTATATGATGATAGGTATTCATGAGATTCGCTTTATCGGATAAAATACGATAATCTTGACTCGCTTTCTTTGCTTCTATTTTCTCTTTGATACGTTTCTTTATCCTAAATAGGGATAGTATTGAGAATTTCATCTAAATCACTCAATTCTTCTTCATATTCTCTAATAACTTGTAGTTTTCATACGATAAAGTCACCTTTACAATTTCTGAAGCAAGTAATTCATCAATAATGTTAGGTTCGCAAAATTCTTGTTCGATTAAATAATCTAAATAGGTGTGCCCTTCCCGCTCAATTAATAAAGTTCTGATAATCTCATTAATGCTTTTTTTGGTACGATTATAAAGATCTTCATTTTGACTGAAATATTTTAATTGCTGAATAACTTTTTCTGATGTCATTGGGTCAACTTGTAAATCTTGATCGATATCGATGAGAAACAAAGCTACATAGATTTGAGCTGTTTCATAATAAATTTGATTATCACTTGTTAATCGATTAAAAAAGTCTAAACTATCGAGGACGAAAAGGTATATGATGCTCTCTTTTGGCATTTCTTTATCTACTAATTGATTAAACTTTGTATCCTTTAGAATCGCAAAAGTCAATTTATACTTAAATGATACATCATTCATTAATTTTTCATAAATCATAATCTGTGGTTTATATTTATTTAAATAAAG
>JAAZCR010000194.1 GCA_012513195.1 Bacilli bacterium
TCTACCAGTTGAGCTAAGTCGGCATATAAAATGGCGGAGTAAGAGGGATTTGAACCCTCGCGCCGGGTTTCCCCGACCTACACCCTTAGCAGGGGCGCCTCTTCAGCCTCTTGAGTATTACTCCACTCTAAAACGCCATTTTATAATACACTATCTGTTTTAAGTTGTCAAGATATTCGTCATGAAAATTAGCCAAAATCCCGCTGGATTATTCTGGCTTAATCATGGTGAGTGATAATCTTCTCCGTAATAAATCAATACTTTCAACGTATACAGTCACAACATCGCCAACATTAACGACTTCCATCGGGTGTTTAATATAGCGCTTGCTAAGTTTCGAACGATGTACTAATCCATCTTCCTTAACACCACAATCGACGAAAGCCCCAAAGTCAACGACGTTACGCACTGTTCCTTGTAATTCCATACCAACATGAAGATCTTCTAAACGCATAACGCCACGCTTTAATAATGGTTTAGGTAAATCATCACGTGGATCGCGATTAGGTGCTACTAATGCATCGAGGATATCATTTAAAGTATGCTCACCTAAATTAGTTATATGCATTAATTCTTGGCGATCGACATTACTAATTTTGTTAATTAATTTTTCTGTACCTAAATCTTCAGTTGTACAATCTAAGTGTTTTAGTATAAGTATAGTATTTTCATAATTTTCAGGATGAATACCCGTCTTATCTAATGGCTGCACACCATCTACTATTCTTAAGAAACCTATCGCTTGCTCATAAGCTTTGGCACCAAAACGACTAACATTCTTAAGTTCTTCCCGTGATTTAAATTTACCATGTTCATTGCGATATTGCACAATATTTCGTGCCACTTGCGCATTTAAGCCTGATACGTACTTCAATAATGCTTCACTAGCTGTATTGACATTAACACCAACACGGTTTACTGTTGTTTCAACCACAAACTGTAAGGTTTCCGCTAACTTAGTTTGATTAACATCGTGTTGATATTGACCAACACCAATGGACTTTGGATCAATCTTTACTAATTCTGATAACGGATCTTGGAGTCTACGCGCAATTGAGACCGCTGAACGTTCTTCAACATTTAAATCAGGGAACTCTTCTTTAGCAAGTTCAGAAGCTGAGTATACACTGGCTCCTGCTTCACTAACTATAATATATGATAAATCACGTTTAATGTTATTGATAACACTTATGACAAACTCCTCAGTTTCTCGTGAAGCAGTACCATTACCAATCGCGATGATATCAACATTAAAATCTTCTACGACTTTTATGATTTCATGTCTTGCTTCTTGAACCCTTTCATCGCTTACTTCTTCGCCAACATAGCGTTCATGAGGATAGATAACGCCTTTTTTCAATAGTTTCCCTGTACCATCAACAACAGCATATTTACAACCAGTTCGATAAGCAGGGTCGATCCCTAAAACGATTTTTTCTTTCATTGGTGGTTGTAATAACAGTTTGCGAAGATTTTCCGCAAAAATCTTGATTGCTTGTTCTTCAGCTTTATCTTTTAATTCGGTTCTAATTTCCCGTTCCACTGATGGCTTAATCAAACGTTTATAACCATCATCGCATGCCATGATGACATACTCAGTAACAGGTGATTTATCATCCTTAATCATTCTTTTATATATGAAGTTAAGGATCTTCTCTTTAGGTTCAACGATTGAAACACGTAATACTTTCTCGTTTTCGCCACGATTAATCGCTAAAATACGATGAGAAACAATTCTATTAATTGGTTCTTGATAATCATAATACATTTCATATACCCGACGTTCATCAAGGGTTTCATCTTTTACTTTAGTTTGAATAACACCTTCATTGAAGATAACGTCTTTGACATATTTTCTAATATCAGCATCATCACTAACCATTTCCGCAATAATGTCCATCGCACCTTGTAAAGCTTCATTAACATCATTAACCCCAAGTTCACTGTTAATATATTTTTGTGCTTCATGTAAACAATCGATTTCTTTAGGGAATGATAATAAAGTATTGGCTAATGGTTCTAAACCTTTCGCAATTGCTTCTGTAGCTCTTGTCTTTTTCTTTTCTTTATATGGACGATAAATATCCTCAATCTCTGCTAACTTTTCGCACTTCAAGATTTTTTCTCTTAACTCATCCGTTAATTTTCCTTTTTCCGCAATTAATCTTATGACATCTTCTTTGCGTTCTAATAAATTTAATTGATATTCATATTCTTTTGATATCTCTCTAATCTTTTCTTCATCTAAAGCACCTGTAACTTCTTTACGATAACGCGCGATAAATGGCACAGTATTATTATCTGCTAAAAGTTCCAATACTTTTTCTACTTGAATTGGTTTAATATTTAAATCCTTGGCAATTTTTTTGATTAAATCTTGATTAAAAATAGCTTCTGCCATTATATCCTCCTCAAAAAAATAAAACATTCTACTTAATTTTTAATATATTTTATCATATTTTTTAACGATTTAGTATAGCAATTTCTTTTGCAAGTTTGCGGATAAAAATAAAAAAGTTAGATTTCTCTAACTTTTGTTTCCCAATTGAATGGGGGGTCGTGGAAGTTAACCCACGACCCAATATTAGGGGTTATTATGAAAAGGGTATATGGGGGTGCAAAATAATATTTTTGCGGTAACACTACCTCTGTAGTGTTACATGAGAATTATAACATAGACTTTTCTTTTTGTTAAGTATTTTGATAAAAAAATCAATATTATAACAATAAATGCATTTTTTCACTAATGTAAA
>JAAZCR010000195.1 GCA_012513195.1 Bacilli bacterium
AAATTCTTGATCAAAAGTGATATTATTATCTTTCAAATTAAGTGATTTTAAGATACAATAATTATGAGACATATTTCCACTCCTTGGTTTAGTTTGTTTTATTCAAATCATATTCTATCAGGGTATTGGAAATATGTCTCATTTTTTTTATACAAAAATGGTGTGAGTTTATTCACCCACACCAAAAATTATAGAACCAAAGATAACCCCACCATACGGTGGGGTCTTTACTATTTCTTCTTAATTATTTAAATCAATATTTGAAATTATTTTTAATATATACTTCAAGTTTTCATATGGTTTAAGCTTATTTCCTTACACAGTTTCTATAATATCACATTATTCTACTATGGCGTATTGTTAAATTACCAACCTTTTCTCTTCTATCATAAATGTTAGTAATAGTAAAGTTGTCTCTTAACTTACAAATATCATATTACTTACATTGTGTCATGTCAGTAATATACTCTTTACTATATTCCTCGCTCTCACACAAAAAAATAAAAAATGGCTGAACCATTGATTAGTACAGCCATTTAATTCATTATAACCTTATGCTAATACTTTGTGTGTTTCTAAACGATGTGTTGCGTCTTTTAAGCAAGGTATAATAAATTCATATTTACCATCTTTAGTTGTTAGTACTAAAATATTTTCATATGCTGATAAAGTTAAGATGGTTTTTAATATATTTTTCTTTCGTCTTACGATTTCTAGTTTAACTTCATTGGTTGGATACGTAAAACGAAGTGATTTGTCAAAGAGTTGATAAAGGCGATATTCAACATTTTCTTTTGAGATTATTAATACTCCATGAAAGTTTTGTAGAGCACCTTGATGGAAAATAACAGGGATAAAGAAATCTGTTTTACCTTTACGTTCTAGATTGGAATAATAGGTATTCTTCTTTTTATTTAACGATGCATAAACAATAACAGTAGATAGTCCTTCGACAAACCCTAATATTAAACCAATATAGAGCGTTGTATATTTCACTACTACCAATAAACCTAATAATGAGTAAATACCTAAATAAACTAAAAATAATACAGCCCCAAAAATAATCGCTTGGATAAATGGTAGTAATAAGAAAGTGCGAGCATAGTAGTTTTTCACTTCTTTGTATGTAATGATGCTTTTCATAATTCATTCACTCCTTTAACTCATAGATACATTATATAAAGAATCTCTTACTTTTTCAATCTCTTTTTTGATGGGAGTTAAATTTTATTGGTAGTAGTCGCGGTATGGTGTTGATTATTTCTTGATAATCAGGTTTTCTTTGCAGTAATCGTTTTTCCATTGCAGGTATGGAATAAAGATTAAACAACAATACCATCGCGATAAAACCAGCAATTGTAAAGTAATTATTAATATTATAAGACAATCCTATTAAACAATTACTAAACCAAAAGAGTAGTTCCCCAAGATAATTGGGGTGTCGTGAAAACTTCCATAATCCTGTTCGAATGGAAGTATGAGCTTTATCAGAATTACGGTGCTTATAAAGGACAATATCGGATAGTAATGAAATGATGACACTACCAATGCCTAAGCAAACACCAAAAACATATAATTGAATAATTAATCTTCCTTCATGACGGAAACCAAAGTAGATAGGCAGCATACTTAGAAAAACAATTAGGGTTGGAAAGAAATGAATACCAAGAAAACTAACTAACCAGTAATACTTCCCTGTTTTATTTCTAAAGTATTGATAGCGCCAATCTTCATGTTTAAGTCCCTTCCAGGCGATTAAACAGTTCAAAGTTAGGCGTAAGGACCAAAAAAGATACACAGCGAAAATAAGATATTCAACATAAGAATTTCTATTAAGTTTTTTCATCCACAAGATAAGAATAAATGGGGGAATCAAACTCCAATAAGGGTCATAAATACTTGAGTTATTCGCAATGACACTAAAAATAAAGATAATAATAGTACATACTATATCCGCTATTAGAGTTGCTAGTAGTATATCCAGGTGTTTATTTAACTCAATAAAACATAAGTAACTACCTAGTAGCGCTACTAGGTAACTTAACAATAAATATAAGTAACTTTTAACTTTCATCTTACTCCACCGTTAAAAGATATACTCTAGCCTCATAAGGTCTAGTGATAAAATCTTCGATATTACTACTAGCGTCAGGATAGTTAGATAGGAGTAACTCACAAGAAGTGTATTTAATATCTTTTGGTACGACAAATTTTTGTAGTTTATCTGAAAAACTTGTAATAACGATTAGTTTTTGCTTATTAAGATTTCTTTCATATACATAAAGGTGTTTATGTTTTGGATATAACTCTTTATAGTCACCATATACGATAATTTCATGTTCTTTGCGTAGTTTAATTATCTTCTTATAGTAGTTTAGGATAGAGTTAGGATCTTCTTGCGCTTTTTGAACATTTATTTCTTTGTGATTCTTATTTACTTCAATCCAAGGGATTCCAGTCGTAAAGCCAGCATTTTCTCCATCGTCCCACTGCATTGGTGTTCGAGCATTATCCCTGCTCATCTTTTGGAGTTTATGCATCATGCGTTTATGACTTAATTTCAGGTATTTCCTCATCAGGTTATATATATTTAATGATTCAATATCGCGATATTGACTTAGTTCTGTAAAGTAAGCGTTAGTCATTCCAATCTCTTGACCTTGGTAAATATATGGTGTTCCTTGTTGGAAAAACATCATGGTCGCAAGCATTTTTGCACTTTCAACGCGATACTTTTTATCGTCACCCCAACGTGATACGATACGAGGTTGGTCGTGGTTTTCTAAATATAAACTATTCCAGCCTTTTCCATTAATGGTGTACTGCCAATGGGAAAGGATTTTCTTTAGTCTTCTTAATTTAAAAGGACGGAAAAACCACTTATAAATATTATCCACAAACATATGGTCAAAATGGAAGATCATGCTCAACTCATTACGATCTTCACTGACATATTTGAGGGCTTCTTCAGCACTAGTGAACACTGTTTCGCCAACAGTAAAACAATCATATTTAGATAAAACATCGCGATTTAATTCTTGAAGATACTCATGAACATGTGGACCATTGATGTAATGTTCACAACCTTTGATGCCAATTCTAAATCTACCATTCGGTAACTCGGGATTCTTAGAGATAATATTGATAACATCACAACGGAAGCCATCGACACCAAGGTCTAACCAGAATTTGGCGATCTTTTTGACTTCTTCTCTGACCTTAGGATTATCCCAATTTAAGTCAGGTTGTTCTTTACTAAAAAGGTGGAGATAATATTCATCAGTAGTTTCGTCATATTCCCAAGCACCACCGGTAAAG
>JAAZCR010000196.1 GCA_012513195.1 Bacilli bacterium
ACATTGTAGATAGCACCACAGTCTTTACATACGCGGCGACCAGTGATGCGTTTAATTAATAATTCTTCATTGGCAGTCAGGTTGATGACTGCATCAAGTTCCATATTTAACTCTTTTAACATTTCATCTAAGCAAATAGCTTGTTGAACCGTCCGGGGATAACCATCAAGCAAAAATCCTTTTTGGCATTCATTTTGTGCCAATCTTTCCCGAACAATGCCATTAGTTACTTCGTCTGGAACTAAAAGTCCTTTATCAATAAATTCTTTAGCTTGTTTACCAAGGGGTGTCCCTTCTTTAATTGCAGCGCGGAACATATCCCCAGTGGAAATGTGAGGTATTTGATACTCTCTAACAATTATTTCTGCCAATGTGCCTTTACCGACACCAGGAGGGCCCATTATTAGTAATCGCATATCAACATACCCCTCTTTATTTAATAAATCCACTATAGCGTTGTTGTTTAGTTTTAGCCTCAATTTGCGCGAACAATTCTTGAGCAACCCCAACAACGATTAGTAAACTTGTTCCACCAATTTCTACTGATCTTGGAATAGTTGTGAACATTGTAAAGAGAATTGGAATAATCGCTACAAGCATTAAATATGTGGAACCAATAACAGTTGTTCTAATTAATACACCAGAAATATAGTTTTCAGTTTCTTTGCCTGGTCTGACTGATGGAATGTATGAAGCTTGCTTTTTCAAGTTTTCAGCTACTTTTTCAGGACTAATTTGTACAAAGGCATAGAAGAATGAGAACAAATAGATTAATACGATGTATAAAATGAAACCAATTGGTTGATTATAGTTAAAAATCGTATTTAATGTACTAGCCCATTTACTACCTGCTGGTAAAAATGAAGCGATTGTTAATGGTAAGCTTAGTAATGAAGAAGCAAAGATGACAGGAATAACCCCAGAAGGATTCAACTTAATTGGTAAATGCGAATCTTTTTGCCCTGCTAATGTACCAGGACGATTTGCATAGTGAATAGGAATCTTTCTGGTCGCGTTTTGCATAAAGATTACCGCAATAATAATCACAATCATTACTAAAATTACTAAGATAAAGATAATTAATTGTTTAGGATCTGTTACCATGACCCAGTTTTTAATACCCTTATTAACGTTACCAGATGAATCAAAACCGATAATGTATTTGGTCACTAAGTCGTTAATCATATATGGGAAACTAGCAACAATACCAGCCATAATGATCATTGATGTACCATTGCCTACACCCTTAATAGTAATTTGGTCCGCTAACCATAAGGTTGCACCAGTACCAGCGGTCATAACTAAAGCGATGTAAACCCACATAAATGGAGTAACATTTACAGGGATTAAGAGTGCTCCACCGTAATACTTATCAAAACCAATAGCCATTGCTAAAGATTGAATGAACGCTAAGGCTAAGGATGTATAACGAGTAACTTGATTAATCTTTTGTCTACCGGTTTCGCCTTCTTTTGACCATTCAGCTAAAACAGGAATAATATCCATTTCTAATAATTGAATAACGATGGAAGCAGTAATATATGGGCTTACCCCAAGCGCAACTATGGAGAATCGCTTTAACGCACCACCAGAAAGGGCATCGGCGAATCCAAAGAGCGTAACTGTTTCTAAATTCTTTACAACCTCTGGGTCTGTTAATGGTACAGGAATGTAGGTCATGATTTTAAAAATCAAAAATGCGAATAATGTGAAATAAATCCGTTTTCTAAGCTCTTTACTTTTAAGAGCTTGGATTAAGGCATTAAGCATATTAAATCACCTCAACATTTCCACCAGCGGCTGTGATCTTCTCCTTAGCTGTTTCTGTAAATTTAGTTGCGTGTACTGTCAACTTCTTAGTTAATTCACCGGTCCCTAAAACTTTAATCCCTAACTTGCCTCTTTTAATCTTTAATAATTGAGCGTTTGTAATAATGCCATTTTCATTTAAGAATTCTGGTGTAACAACTGCATTATCATCAAAGTTATTTAGAACATTGAGATTTAGTTCAATGAATTCTTTTCTTGTGAAGTTTTTGAAACCGCGTTTTGGTAAACGTCTATATAATGGTGTTTGACCACCTTCGAATCCAGGACGAACACCTGCTCCAGCACGAGATTTTTGACCCTTGCTACCTCTACCAGCTGTTTTTCCTAAACCAGAACCGTGACCGCGACCGACACGTTTACGAGTTTTGCGGACAATGATTTTTTCACCATCTTCATTGTACCCTAATGTGTGTAATTTCACGGCGAGACACCTCCTTGTTAAATTTCTTCGACTTTCACGTAAGTTTGGAGTTTATTAATCATTCCTCTAACTATTGGTGTATCTTCTTTAATCACAAAACTATTTACTTTACTAAGACCTAAAGCTTTCGCATTCTTACGAACTTCTGGTCTCGTTCCAATTAAACTTTTAACTAAAGTGATTTTAATATTAGCCATTTGGAGTATCCCTCCTTATCCTAAGATTTCTTGTACTGTTTTTCCTCTTAATCTAGCTACTTCCTCGGCTGTGCGTAATTCTTTTAAGCCTTCCACAGTTGCACGTACCATATTAATAGCCGTACGAGAACCTAAGCATTTAGATAATATATCTTGAACACCCGCTAATTCCAAGACAGCACGTACTGGACCACCAGCGATAACTCCTGTACCTGGAAGGGCAGGTTTTAATAATACTTTGCCTGAGCCAAAATGACCAATTACTTCATGAGGAATTGTCGTATTGACGATTGGTACTTTAATGAGGTTTTTCTTAGCATCTTCAATCGCTTTACGAATGGCATCAGGAACTTCATTAGCTTTACCAGTTCCGAATCCAACGTGACCATTTCTATCCCCAACTACGACTAATGCGGCGAAACGCATTCTACGTCCACCTTTGACAACCTTCGTAACCCGATTGATTGATACGACTTTTTCTTCTAATTGAAGATTGTTGGGATTGATATATTGACGCATCGCTTTTCCCTCCTTTTTTAAAATTCAAGTCCTGCTTCACGAGCAGCTTCAGCTAGTGCTTTAACACGACCATGATATAAATAACCGCCACGGTCAAATACAACTTTTTTGTATCCTTTTGCTTGAGCTCTTTCCGCAATTACTTTACCAATAACTTTAGCTGCTTCAACATTTCCACCATTAGCGATGTTAAGATCTTTTTCTTTTGTAGAAGCGCTAGCTAATGTTGTTTGATTAATATCATCAATTAATTGAGCTTCAATATGTTTATTTGAACGGAATACATTTAATCGTGGCACTTCAGGAGTTCCTGATATACGTTTACGGATGCGTAAATGTCTTTTCTTCCGAAGTTCATTACGAGATGGTTTTTTAATCATAACTAGGCCACTCCTTTCTTACTATTATTTAGCAGTTTTTCCTTCTTTAATGATAACGTGTTCGTCCTTATAGCGAATACCTTTGCCTAAGTAAGGTTCTGGAGCACGTAAATTGCGGATATAAGCTGCGAATTCTCCAACTAATTGCTTGTCGCAACCCTTGATAATAATTTGGGTATTCTTTGGTACTTCGACTGTTAAACCTTCAGGAATAGGAATATCTTCTGGATGAGATTTACCCAATGATAAACTTAATACACGACCATTTAAAGCAGCACGGTAACCAACACCGCGTATTTCTAATTCTTTAGAAAAACCTTCAGAAACACCAATAATCATGTTGTTTAATATAGCTCTTGTTGTACCATGGAGCGCACGGTCTTCTTTTTCATCTGAATTACGTGTAACAATGATATGATTTTCTTGTTTTTCTATATTAATCTTTTTATTAAATTGGAATGATAATTGTCCTTTTGGTCCCTTAACAGTTACAAAATTATTGTCGATTGTAACTTCAACGTTTGCTGGAACCGTAATTGGTTTTCTACCAACTCGAGACATTGCACGATGCACCTCCTGTCCGATTATTTTTATTACCAAACGTAAGCTAATACTTCTCCACCAATTTGTTTTTGACGTGCTTCTCTATCTGTCATAATACCTTGTGAAGTAGAAATAACGGCTATACCTAAACCATTTAAGACTTTAGGGAGTTCTTCCGTTTTAACATATACACGTAAACCTGGTTTTGAAATACGTTTTAATCCTTTAATAACTCGTTCATTATTTACATATTTTAAATGTACACGTAAGATATCTTGCTTGCTATCTTTTACACATTCAACGTCATTAATATACCCTTCGCGTTTTAATAGTTCTAGGATTTGTAATTTGATTCTTGATGCGGGTATTTCCACATATTCGTGGCGCATTTGATTTGCATTTCTAATGCGTGTTAACATATCAGCAATAGGATCAGTCATAACCATTTATATTTCCTCCTTCCCATTAAATGAGAATCTATATTCAAAATTACCAGCTTGCTTTTTTAACACCAGGGATTTGTCCTTTGTAAGCTAATTCACGGAAGCAAATACGGCATAATTTAAATTTGCGTATAACTGCATGTGGGCGTCCACATCTTTCGCAACGGGTATATTGACGTACAGCAAATTTTGGCTTGCGATGTGATTTAACAATTAATGATTTTTTCGCCATCAGTAGTCGCCTCCTTCTTATTTTCTGAATGGCATACCTAATAGGCTTAATAATTCGCGACATTCTTCGTCTGTTTTAGCCGTAGTAACAATAACGATATCCATTCCGCGAACTTTATTAACTTTATCGTAATTGATTTCTGGGAAGATTAATTGTTCCTTAATACCTAAAGTATAATTTCCCCGTCCATCAAATGCCGTCTTTGAAACACCACTAAAGTCACGAACACGTGGTAAGGCAATTGTCACTAATCTATCAAAGAATTCATACATGCGTTCGCCACGTAAAGTAACTTTACAACCAATTGGCATACCTTGACGAACCTTGAACGCAGCGATTGATTTCTTTGCTCTTGTAACTAATGGTTTTTGTCCAGTAATTAAGCTTAATTCAGCTACAGCATCATCTAAAGCTTTTGAATTAGCGATGGCATCGCCAACACCCATATTAATAACGATTTTTTCTAACTTTGGTACTTGCATTACTGAAGTATAACCAAATTTTTGTGACATTGCTGGTACTACTTCATTTAGATATTTTTCCTTTAAACGATTCATCTGGGTTGAACCTCCCTTCAAAGTTTGTTATTACTAAAACCTTATTCTTAGTTAATATTGTCTAAAATTGTACCTGATGCGTTACGTCCAACAGTATAACGAACTTTTACTAATTGACCTTTTTTGTTTTCAACAAATTTATAACCAACCCGAACAGGTTTTTTCGTTACTGGATCAACGATTTGAACATTAGAAGCATGAATTGGTGCTTCGTATTCGACAATCCCACCTTGAGGATTATCTTTGTTTGGTTTCATATGTTTCTTTATCTTGTTTATACCTTCAACGATGACCTTATTTTCCTTTGGTAATACAAGTAATACGCGCCCTTGTTTTTTAGCAGCACTATCTTTTCCAGCGATTACTTGAACTAAGTCACCTTTCTTAATGCGCATTGATTGACACCTCCTAGTTTAAGGTCTACTTTATCGATAATTATAAAACTTCTGGAGCTAAAGAAATAATACGCATGAAATCATGATCACGTAATTCTCTCGCTACAGGTCCAAAAATACGAGTACCTCTTGGCGATTTATCTTCACGGATAATAACCGCAGCATTATCATCAAATTTAATTACTGTACCGTTTGGTCTACGAACACCATATTTTGTTCTTACGATAACAGCCTTAACGATGTCGCCTTTCTTAACAACTCCACCTGGGATTGCGTCTTTAACTGTTGCGATGACAATATCACCAATATTGCCATATTTACGTTTTGAACCACCTAGTACTCTGATTACTAATATTTCACGAGCTCCAGTATTGTCTGCAACGACTAAGCGGCTTTCTTGTTGAATCATGATTTGGACCTCCTTTCAGTTTTCCAAAATCTATACTTAATTATAACTTAACGGATTTTTCAATGATTTCGACTAAACGGAAATGTTTTGATTTGGATAATGGACGAGTTTCTTCGATTCTTACTTTGTCACCAATTTCCGCAATATTGTTTTCATCATGAGCCGCATATTTCTTTGATTTTTTAACTAATTTATTGTAAAGAGGATGTCTTTTATATGTTTCAACAAGAACGGTAATAGTCTTATCACACTTGTTTGAGACTACTGTACCTACTAATTGTCTGCGTCCTTTACGTGTGTTTTCCACAGTTATCCTCCTCTCAGCTATTTATTGAGCTCCCGCTCACGAAGAATCGTCTTCATTCGCGCGATATCTTTTTTAACTTGCTTAATCCGAGCAGTATTTTCCAATTGCCCAGTTGCTAATTGAAATCTTAAGTTAAAAAGTTCAGTTTTTAACTCGTCAATTTTCTTTAAAATTTCGGAAGTGGAAAGATTTCTTATTTCATTAGCTTTCACGAGTATCACCACCATCTTCCCGAACAACAAATTTAGTCTTAACAGGTAACTTATGTGAAGCTAAACGGAATGCTTCACGAGCAACCTCTTCGCTTACACCAGCTATTTCGAATAGAATCCTACCTTCTTGAACAACAGCAACCCAATCTTCAGGTGCACCTTTACCAGAACCCATCCGTACTTCCAATGGTTTCTTAGTTTTAGCTAAGTGAGGGAAAATACGAATCCAAACTTTACCGTCACGTTTCATATAACGAGTCATCGCAACCCGCGCAGCTTCTATTTGACGGCTGGTTACCCATGCACCAGTTACTGCCATTAAACCATATTGACCAAAAGCAACAGTATTACCTGAAGTTGCTTTACCTTCATATTTAATCCGATGTGGACGACGATACTTTGTACGTTTTGGCATTAACATCGTTTATTTTCCCTCCTTCTTATCAGAATTGCTTGCTTTCTTTGGACGGGGTTTACGACTACCTTGTGCTTTGTTAGCTTCTTTCTTTTGCTGAGGTCTAGCTTGTTTAGCGTTTTGGTCTGTCTTCTTTTCTGGTAATACTTCACCTTTATAAATCCAGACTTTTACGCCTAATTTACCATATGTAGTCTTAGCTTCCGCCACTGCATAATCGATATCTGCACGAAGTGTTTGTAAAGGAACGTTACCTTCACTATAACCTTCGGAACGAGCCATTTCAGCGCCACCTAAACGACCAGAAACTAAAGTCTTACATCCTTTAGCACCAGCTCTTAAAACACGGGCAATTGCCATCTTTTGTGCTCTACGGAATGAAGCGCGGTTTTCTAATTGTTCAGCAATACTTTGAGCGACTAATTGTGCATCTAATTCTGGTTTCTTAATTTCAACGATATTGATGAAAATTTGTTTATTTGTTAATTTTTGTAATTCTTTAACAGCAACATCTTTTACTTGTCCTTCTCGTCCAATAACCATACCAGGTTTAGCGGTATGAATCGTAACCTTAACGCGATTCTTTGAACGTTCGATTTCAATCTTAGAAACTGCTGCGTTTTTATAATATTCTTTTAAGAAATCACGGATCTTTATATCTTCAAGCAATAAATCCGCATAATCTTTTTCAGCATACCAATGTGATTCCCAATCACGGATAATACCGATACGTAAACCAACTGGACTAACTTTTTGACCCACGGTTCGTCCCTCCTTTTCTTATTATTTTTCTGCCACTACGATGGTGATGTGGCTTGTTCTTTTTAAGATTAATCCTGCACGACCTTTAGCGCGCGGACGGAAACGTTTTAAAGTAGGTCCGTCATTAACATAAGCTTCTTTAACATATAATTTATCTGTATCCATGTTGTAGTTATGTTCTGCATTAGCGATTGCGCTCTTTAAAACTTTTTCAACAGGAACAGTTGCACGCTTGTTTGTATTTCTTAGAATCGCAAAAGCGTCCTTGACATCTTTTCCTCGAATTAAATCGACAACTAACCGTACTTTACGAGGAGCTATACGAATTGTTTTTGCTATGGCTTTAGCTTCCATTCTTTAATTCCTCCTCTCAATTATTTCTTAGCAGCCTTTTTGTCTTCTTTACTATGTCCATAAAAAGTACGAGTTGGTGCAAACTCACCTAATTTATGTCCAACCATATCTTCCGTAATATATACAGGAACATGTTTACGACCATCATGAACCGCTATAGTATGTCCAACAAATTCTGGGAAAATTGTTGAACGTCTTGACCAAGTTTGAATAACTTTCTTTTGCCCTGTTTCGTTTAACTTGCGAACTTTCTTAAGTAAGTGTTCATCACAAAATGGGCCTTTTTTAAGAGAACGTGCCATAAAAGATCCTCCTTTCGTCTCTTAAATTAGTTCTTATCGTTACGATGACGTACGATTAACTTGCTAGAAGCTTTCTTAGGATTACGTGTTTTCAATCCTAATGCTGGTTTACCCCAAGGAGTCATAGGTGAAGGTCTACCAATTGGAGCTTTACCTTCCCCACCACCGTGTGGATGGTCAACAGGGTTCATAACAGATCCACGTACTGTAGGACGAATTCCTAACCAACGGCTACGACCAGCTTTACCGATTCTAACTAAGTTATGATATTCATTACCAACTTCACCGATAGTTGCACGGCATGTTGATAAAATCTTACGAGTTTCACCTGAAGGCATCCGGACTAATACATAACGATCTTCACGACCAAGAATTTGAGCAGATGTACCCGCTGAGCGAACAAGTTGTCCACCTTTTCCAGGTTTTAATTCAATGTTATGAATGAATGTACCTACAGGAATATTACCAATTGGTAAGGCATTACCAACTCTAATATCAACATTTACACCTGACATGATTTCCATGCCAACTTGTAAACCTTTAGGTGCAATAATGTAACGTTTTTCACCATCAACATAGTTAATTAACGCAATTAAAGCACTGCGGTTAGGATCGTACTCAATCGTAGCAACTCTTCCTGGAACACCATCTTTATCACGTTTGAAGTCAATGATACGATATTTGCGTTTATTACCGCCACCTTGATGACGTACAGTTATTCTACCTTGATTATTACGGCCTGATTTCTTCTTCAATGGTACTAATAAGCTTTTTTCTGGTTCATCTGTAGTAATTAATTGCTTGTAATCTAATACAGACATGTTACGACGGCCGTTCGTTGTGGGTTTATATACTTTAATTGGCATCTAACTTTCCTCCTTTACTCTAGCGTTAGATATACTTCTTAACGGATTATAAATCGAATAATTCAATCGTATGACCTGGAACTAATTTAACAATTGCTTTATTATAGCCAGGTTTTGTACCTTCGAATCTACCAACACGACGTCTCTTTGGACGAACATTCATAATGTTAACTTTTAACACTTTAACGTTGAATAGTTTTTCGACAGCATAAGCAACTTCTGTTTTATTAGAGTCTTTATTAACTACGAATGTATATTTGTTATCTTGACCCATTAAATCGGAAGTCTTTTCAGTAATAATTGGACGCAAAATGACATCACGAGGATCTCTCATTATGCGAGCACCTCCTCAATTTTTCTTACAGCATCTTGAGTAATAACAACTTTATTAGCATTTAATATATCTAAAACATTTAAGCTATTTGCAGTTATGGTTGCTACACCAGGAATATTACGTGCTGATAAGATTACGTTTTGATCTTCTTCGGCAAGAATGATTAAAACTTTCTTTTCAGCGTTTAAATTATTTAATACTTGAATCATAT
>JAAZCR010000197.1 GCA_012513195.1 Bacilli bacterium
CCATTTGGTTTTCTGTATTTACATTAATCTTGCAGGTACCACAGGCAATTGCCCGACGGATTTGTTCATCAGGAATACCTGTACCACCGTTTAATACTAAAGGCACATTGGTAGCATTTTTAATTTCTTCCATTTCCTTAAAACCTAATTTGGGCTCACCAACATATGGACCATGAACACTACCAAGCGCTGGTGCTAAACAATCAACATTTGTTTCTTTAACTAACCGAACGCATTCTTCTAAATCAGCATATTGGATATCGCCAATGACACCATCTTCATTACCACCAACAGTACCAACTTCAGCTTCTACTGATAAACCACGAGCATGGGCGTATTCAACAACTTGTTTTGTTACTGCGATATTTTCTTCAATAGGATGATGACTTCCATCATACATTATTGAAGTAAATCCCGCTTCTGTAGCTTTCTTGATTGCTTCAAAACTGCTTCCATGGTCGAGGTGAATGGCGACAGGAACAGTTATTTTCATGTCTTCCATTAACCCTTTAACCATATTTACAACGGTTTTATAACCACCCATATATTTAGCAGCACCTTCAGAAACACCAAGAATAACTGGTGCTTGCATTTCTTCTGCGGCTGTGAGAATCGCTTTCGTCCATTCAAGGTTATTGATGTTGAATTGTCCTACAGCGTATTGTCCTTCTTTTGCTTTTTGTAACATCACTTTCATGTTGACTAATGGCATAATAAATCCTCCTTGTATTTAACTATCTGTAACAATTATATAATAACACTTTTTTATGAAAATTTACATTAATTTACTGATTTTTCGCTGCTTTTATAAAATCTCTAAATAATGGATGGGGTCGATAAGGACGGGAAGTAAATTCAGGATGGAATTGGCATGCAACAAAATAAGGATGTTGAGGTAGTTCAATGATTTCTACAAGGTTCGTTTGCGGATTAATTCCAGAGAAAACCATTCCTTTTTCTTCTAGTAGGGAACGATATTTATAATTAAATTCGTAACGATGACGATGACGTTCAAAAATCTGTGTTGCATTATAGATTACATGAGCTTTTGTATTGGGTTTAATAACGCATTCGTATTCTCCTAAACGAAGTGTTCCACCTAAATTGATATTTTGGTATTGTTCTGGTAAATAATCAATAATAGGAACAGGTGTATTAGCGTCAAATTCAGTGGAGTTTGCTTCTTTAATTCCTACCACATTACGCGCAAACTCGATTGTCGCAAGTTGCATTCCCAAACAAATGCCTAATAATGGTATCTGTTTTTCACGGGCATATTTGATTGCCCTAATCTTACCTTCAGTAGCTCGATAACCAAAACCACCAGGGACAAGTATTCCCTTTACATCACCCAAATGTTCCCCAATATTATCATCAGTTAAACTTTCAGCGTCGACCCATTTTATTTTAACTTTAACATTGTTTGCATATCCTGCATGTTTTAATGCTTCACATATTGAAAGATAAGCATCTTGTAACTGTACATACTTCCCAACAAGCGCAATGTTAACTTCATCTTTTAAGTTTTTAATTGTCTCAATGAGATTAGTCCATTCAGTTAAATCAATAGGGTTTAATGGTAATTGTAGATGTTTTAAAACATATTGATCTAACCCTTGTTTATGTAAATTTAAGACGATTTCATAAATGATTGCTTCATCTTTAGCTTCAATTACTGCTTCTTTATTCACGTCACAGAATAATGCTATCTTTTCTTTAATATCATCATTTATGGAAACTTCCGTTCTTAACACTATGACATCTGGATGAATACCTAACGAGCGCAACTCCTTAACACTATGTTGCGTTGGTTTAGTTTTAATTTCCCCTGCCGCTTTAAGATAAGGAACTAATGTATTATGAATATAACAGGTGTTATGGAACCCTACATCACGTCGCATTTGTCTTACAGCTTCTAAAAATGGTAGCGATTCAATATCTCCGACTGTACCTCCAATTTCAGTTATGACGATATCCGCACCACTTTCTTCTGCAATTTTAAACAAGCGGTCTTTAATTTCATTAGTAATATGCGGAATTACTTGTACCGTTTTTCCTAAATACTCGCCACGTCGCTCTTTTTCGATGACAGCTTGATAAATCTTTCCTGTAGTAATAGATGCGTCTTTTGTTAAGTTGACATCAATAAAACGTTCATAATGACCTAAATCTAAATCTGTTTCTCCCCCATCTTTAGTCACAAACACTTCACCGTGTTGATAGGGGCTCATCGTCCCAGGGTCGACGTTTATATATGGGTCCATCTTTAAAATAAATACCTTATAACCGCGATTCTTTAATAAACGCCCTAAAGAGGCAGCTGATATCCCTTTACCTAACGAAGAAACAACACCGCCTGTTACAAAAATAAACTTCGCCATGCTCTACCTCCAATTCTTAAGTATTATTATGGTTTGAAAAATTTTAAAAAAAAATGCTTTCCCCTTGGGAAAGCATATTTTTTGTGAGTGCCCTTATATATATTATCAGAAATTACGACCTTTTTCAATAATTTTTTATATATCCTCTTCATCATCAGTAGGAAAATTGTCGTCATATTCTACATAGTCTTCGTCTTCAAGTTCTTCTTCCTCATCTTCTTCTACTTCTTCATCTTCATAATCTTCTACATCGTAATCATAATCTTCATCTTCTTCATCATAGACGAATTGATTTTCGTAAACTTCGAATTTTTGTCGTGATTTTAAATCCCATTTGTCACCGCCAACATTAACGAACTTACCACTCAATGTTAAATCAGCATAAAAACGAGTGAGTTTTTTCTTAAATTCTTCTTCAGATAAACCCATGATTTCACTTACTTCTTGTGCAATTTTACGAAATGATTGCGGAGTTTTTTTGCGTAACATTAACTCTTCCGCTATTTCTAACATTGATTTATTATCATACTTATTAGTCATCGCCATTCCTCCTTTTCTCTCTTACATCTTTTCTGGTGCACTAACACCAATTAAACTAAGGGCATTCTTTAAAGTTATTTGTGTGCTTTTTACTAATGCTAATAACTGTGTTGTTTTGCTAGGATTTTCTTCATTTATGACTTTTTCTACATTGTAGAAACTATGGAAAACACTAGCTAGTTCATTTATATAATAAGTAATTAAGTGTGGTGCCCGTTTATCAGCAGCTACTGTAATGATTTTAGGAAATTCTGCTAATTTCTTTAATAAATCAAAACTCTTTTCTGATGTTATTTGATCATATTGACTTTCTAATGTAGGTGCAAAACCTTTTTCTTCTGCTAAACGTAAGATACTACAGATACGAGCATGAGCATATTGTGCATAATACACTGGATTATCATTTGACTGTTTCGTAGCTAAATCAATGTCAAAATCCATTTGCGAATCACTTGACCGCATCGCAAAGAAATATCGTACGGCATCTTTACCTACTTCTTCGATTAAATCCCGTAAGGTTAATGCTTTACCTGAGCGTTTTGACATTTTGTATTCCTCACCATTTTTGATGAGTCGTACCATTTGAATGATTAATACTTCAAGTTTTTCGCTATCACCAGTCAATGCTTCAATACTTGCCTTTAATCTTGGTACATAACCATGATGATCAGCACCTAAGATATCAATTAATTTATCATAACCTCGATCAAGTTTATCAATATGATATGCAATATCAGGAGTTAAATATGTCAAAGTACCATCGCTTTTTCTTAAGACGCGATCTTTATCATCACCAAAGGCTGTAGATCTAAACCATACTGCTCCATCTTGTTCATATATATAACCTTTTTCTTGTAATCTTTCAATCGCTTTATCTACTTTTTGCGTACGATAGAGTTCTCTTTCACTAGACCAAATATCAAAATATACATTGAATTCCGCTAGATCACGTTTAATCTTTTCTAATTCAAAATTTCTTGCAAAATCGCGGAATAACACATAACGTTCTTCTGTTGATTCTAGATATTTATCACCATAAAGTTTGGCTAATTCTTTCGCTATATCGATGATATCTTCTCCATAATAACCATCTTCTGGCATCACAGAATCTTTACCGAAAAGTTGCTCATAACGACATATTACCGATAAAGCGAGATTATCAATTTGCTTACCAGCATCATTGATATAGTATTCTCTTGTAACATTGTAGCCTGCTGCATCAAGAATTCGACATAAACTGTCGCCTATAGCTGCACCTCTTGCATGACCTAAATGGAGATCACCTGTAGGATTGGCGGAAACAAACTCTACGTTAACTTTTAATCCTTGGCCATAATTGGTTCTACCATAATTGTCATCTTGTTCAATAATCTCTTTAATCACTTCTGTTAAATAAGTTTTATTCATATAAAAGTTGATAAAACCAGCGCCAGCAACTTCAATGCGTTCGATATAATATTCCTCTTTAGGAAATTTAGCGATAATCATATTAGCGA
>JAAZCR010000198.1 GCA_012513195.1 Bacilli bacterium
CTTAATAATAGTCACTGGATTATAAATGCGTTATAATCATATTACGGATAAAAATTTGATAATAAATCACAATTATCGCAGAAATGAGGTGAATAACATGTTTAGTCATGATGTATTAGTCGCCTTCGCATTAACACTCATAGCTGGTTTATCAACAGGTATTGGTAGTTTAGTAGCGTTAAATGCGAAACGGACCAATACGCGTTTCCTCGCGGTAAGTCTTGGCTTTTCCGCAGGAGTCATGATTTATGTATCGTTTATTGAAATCTTTCCAACTGCCCAACAAGCCCTAACAAAAGGATTAGGAGATAATTTGGGGGCGTGGGTAACGGCAATATCATTCTTTGGAGGAATGGGTTTTATCGCAATTATCGATAAATTAATTCCCAAAGCAGAAAACCCTCACGAACTTTCGAAAGTTGAAGATATGAATCAAGATGTAGAAGAAGTAAGGAACTCTTCCAAACTATTAAGAATGGGACTCTTTACCGCTCTTGCGATAGGTATTCATAACTTTCCTGAAGGAATCGCGACATTCTTATCTGCCTTAGGCAATGCATCCCTTGCGATACCTATTACAGTTGCGATTGCTTTGCATAACATTCCCGAAGGAATTTCTGTTTTTGTACCCATCTATTATGCTTCTGGTAGTAAAAAGAAAGCCTTCGTTTATTCATTCTTATCAGGAATGTCTGAACCTGTTGGAGCATTGATTGGTTATTTGATCCTCTTTCCTTTCTTATCTGATACATTGTTCGGCATTCTGTTTGCGGCCGTTGCGGGTATTATGGTATTCATCTCCCTTGATGAACTCTTACCATCAGCCCGTGAATACGGCGAACTGCACTTGTCCATTTATGGCTTAGTTATTGGACAAATTATTATGGCTATTAGTTTATTACTCTTCTAAGCGGAGTTATCTTTATGATTTACACATGTACGCTTAACCCAGCGGTTGATTTCTATGTGCAAGTCCCTGAATTCTCTATAGGAAGGATAAATCAAGGCGAATTATTACGATTTGTTCCAGGAGGAAAAGGGCTAAATGTTAGTATGGTGCTTAAACAGCTTGGTGTCGAAAATATCGCTCTTGGTTTTGTTGGTGGTAAGTTCGGTAAACTACTACAAGAATTACTTATAGAGTACAATATTACTACTGATTTTGTGGAAATTAAAGGAGAAACAAGATTAAACGTTAAGATTAGAGACGAATTAGAAACAGATATAAACCTAGTTGGACCTGAAGTAACAAAGAGTGAGGTTGATAAGTTATTATCTAAATTAGACATTATTAACCCAAACGATTATCTTGTTGTTGGAGGGAAAGCACTAAAAACAAGCGAGTCAATCATTTCAATGATAGGTAGTTACGCCAAAAAGAAAGACTTAAATTTAATCGTTGATATGAGCGGAAATGATCTCGAAACAATGCTTAATTATCAACCACTATTAATTAAACCTAATAAAGAAGAGTTAGAAACATTAATTAAAAGAAAACTTGATAACTTAAGCGAGATTGAAACCGTATGTAAATATTTAATTATCAAGTATCATATTACTTATGTATTAGTATCCTTAGGTAAAGATGGCGCCATC
>JAAZCR010000199.1 GCA_012513195.1 Bacilli bacterium
ATGCATAATGCGAATTATTAAGCGTTCCCAGTCGAGGACGTTTGGTAACTCAGCTATATAACATGCAACCGAATAATAGATAATAGTTTGTATGAGGGCTGATACTGTACCTTTTATACCATGTTTAGCTCCACTTCCAAGGATTACGAGTAAATATAACATAAAAGTATCAGATCTTAGTCCACCTCGTAAATAAACGACTAAAGTTATCAATAATAAATCAAAAAAACTCGTATATTTCACTATATTGACAAGTTTATTTGAATTATTATAACAAGCATAAGTTACTAATGAGTTATATAAACCCCCAACAACCATAACCGTAACAACATATATAACTAAATTTTCACGATAATCACTTAATGGAATCATAAGGGGTGCCATAAAGATAATTACCCATCTTATGAAGCTTATTTTTCGCTCAATCGAGCGAAACATATCGATACTATTAGGCATAGATTCACCCTTGTCTAAAAAAAATAAGCGGTAATTTATCATTTTAACATTAGCATTATTACATCATTTTGTCAATAATGACGATAATTAAGTATATACTACATTCTTACATTTTTTGACATTATCATAGTAGTCTATTCTTTATTGAAATTAACGGAAACACATGATAAATAAAAAAAGACAAAATTGGATAAAAAACCAATTTTGTCTTTTTGTGCAACCAACTCTGATGTATTATTTTATTTCTATGACGCGACCATGGGATATAATTTCTTTCTTAGGCACATGAATCTTCAAGATACCATTTTCCAACTTAGCACTAATCTTTTCATCATCAACATCTTCAAGATAGAAACTACGACGCATTGAAGTCATCCGTCTTTCTCTACGAATATAGTTTTCTTTTTCTTCGTTAATGTTATCATCTTTATTCACAGAGATGATTAGTCTGTCATTCACATATTCAATCTTGATTTCATCTTTATTAACGCCAGGGAGTTCAGCTTCGATTAAATAAGCATCATCAGTTTCCTTTACATCTGTTCTAAAAGTTGGTGTATATGGCGCAAAAAATGGATCATTGAAGAATTCATCAAACATATCATAAATATCCCGTGGTCTTAACCAATTATTACCTCTGAATGGTTTAATAGAGAACATATATTAATCCCTCCTTAAATATTATATGATATTGTAAACTAAGATGTCGAATTGTTAGCACTCACAATTAGTGAGTGCTAACAACTTCTACCTATAATATATTACAACCACAGTGTTTTGTCAATAGTTTTACTGTAAATAATTTATTAAAACTCATATTTCATGATATAATATTAATAATTTAAGAAAGGAGAATACTTATGGATAAGAACAAACTACAAAAATATGCAGAATTGTTAGTAAAAAAGGGAATAAATATCCAAAAAGGTCAAATTTTAGTATTGAGATCACCAATTGAATGTGCCGAATTCGCCCGTTTGGTACAATTAGAGGCTTATAAAGCTGGTGCAAGAGAAGTAGTTGTAAACTGGAGCGATGAGCAAAGCGCAAAACTCAAATTTTTATACGCTCACGATGAAGTATTCGATGAATATCCTGATTGGGCGAAAGAATTTTACAATGGTTATGCGAGAAAAGATGCGGCATTCTTATCTATTTATGCAGAAGATCCTGAACTAATGAAAGATGTTGATCCATCAAGAATGATTCGTTCTCAAAAAGCTGCTAGTACAGCAATCAAAGAATATCGTGATCGCTTAATGTCCAATCGCAATGTCTGGTGCATCGCCAGCATTCCAACTGTCGCATGGGCTAGAAAAGTTTTCAGCAATGCTAATAGTGATGAAGAAGCAGTTGAATTATTATGGGATGCAATCTTTAAAGCGATTAGAGTGGACCAAGATGATCCTGTATCTGCATGGGAAGAACATTTAACTAACTTAAAGAAACGAATGAAATTCTTAAATGACCATAACTTTAAATACTTACGAGTCAAAAATAGTTTAGGTACTGATTTAGAGATAGAATTACCAGAAGGTCACATATGGTTAGGTGGTAGTGAATATACTCCTAATGGAATTGAATTTATCGCCAATATGCCTACAGAAGAAGTATTCACGCTACCTAAGAAAACTGGTGTTAATGGTATCGTTTATGCGTCTAAACCTTTAAACTTCAATGGTAAGTTAATTGATGAATTCTACTTAAAATTTGAAAATGGTAAGATTGTCGACTTTGACGCCAAAGTTGGTTTGGACACATTAAAAGAGCTTATTAACACTGATGAAGGTTCTCATTACTTAGGCGAAGTAGCCTTAGTATCATATAATTCTCCTATTTCGCTATCAGGCATCTTATTCTATAACACTCTATTTGATGAAAATGCTTCTTGTCATCTCGCCATTGGTAGAGCATATCCTTCTTGTATAAAGAATGGAGAAAACATGAGTGATGAAGAACTTGAACAACATGGCGTAAATAACTCTATTGTTCATGAAGATTTCATGTTTGGTACACCCGATTTAGAAATCATCGGTGTTACTAGAGATGGTAAAGAAGTTAAGGTTTTTGAAAAGGGAAATTTTGTTGAATAAGAGAGGGATAGTTTAGTGAAGTATGTGATTAGTGGGATGAATCTCCCCTATGTCGAGATTACTTTAAATAAGGGGGAAACAATCCATACCGAACGTGGGGCTATGAGTTGGATGAGCGAAACTGTCGAGATGCAGACGAATGCGGGAGGAAGTATAGGTAAGGCTCTATCACGAGCACTTAGCGGTGAATCCATCTTTCAGAATACCTATAGAGCCACTAAAGATGGTGATATTATTGGTATTGCGTCTTCATTTCCGGGGCAAATTCTCGCTTTTGATGTAACAGAACGCCCTATCATCGCCCAAAAGCGTGCCTTTTTAGCCCGCGAAGATAGTGTCAAGATGGATATCTATTTTAACAAACGTATAGGAGCAGGTTTCTTTGGTGGCGAGGGTTTCATCATGCAGAAATTTAGTGGTAAAGGCATTGTGTTCTTAGAAGTTGATGGTTCGCTTATTGAGAAGGAATTAGGTGAAGGAGAATCACTTATTTTAAATACCGGTTATTTAGTTGCGATGACCGAAGGAGTCACTATGGATATCGTAACGATTAAAGGTGTAGGTAATGTTCTATTTGGTGGCGAAGGTTTATTTAACACTAAAGTAACTGGTCCCGGTAAAATCTGGATTCAATCCTGTCCTGTATACAATCTATTATCAATGTTTAGCGCGAAATAATAAGTTAAAGGCACTTAATTAGTTTAATACACTATTTAAGTGCCTTTATATTTATATAGACTATTCATTATTTATTATACAGGTAAGATTGTCAATTAATAAGTAAATATGATTTCATTTCAAGGATTAGTGAGAAAACTTGGTAGAGATTATTAGTTTTTTATCTATTTTCATAATCTTAAATGCTGCCCTAGTTTATTGTAATTCTTAAAACATAGGGACAATTCTAGTTGGTATAGATGAAATACAATATTAAATAAAGAAAAGTTACTGTGAGGTGATCTAATAAGTTCATGTAAGTCTCAGGTATACTTTGTGTTATGATTAGAAAAAAATTGATTAAAAACTATTTAACATGAATAATTCTTTAATATTAATAATAAAAATAAATGGTTGTATTCGTTATTAAAACAACCATTCATATGCTTATTTTGATTTCTTATCTAACAATTTAAAATAATCATTACGTAACAATTTAATTGATATATCATAATACGCAAAGATTTCAAGATTTCTTTGTTGAATATAATCATCGCTACCTGAACCAAAGATTTTTACTCCGTCTTTGACGTAATTATCGCCATCATACCAAGAGTAATCTTTATAAAATACCACTGGTTTATCGTTAAAAGGATCAAAGATATCTTTGCCAAAGTAATATCGATAATCAGTATCTAGGTCAAATAGATTAGCGACTGTCGGTAAGATATCAAAGGATGACGCAAGTTTATCAATTTTTATGGGGTCTAAATCTTTTGACCAAATAAATAATGGCATATGATTTTTTTGATACTCTTCATAAAGCCCAATGTAGTTTTCAAATACATTCTCGGTGATTGTATATGGGTAATGATCTCCAGTAAAAATAATTACCGTATTTTCTAACAAACCCTTTTCTTCTAAAGCATTGAATAATTCGCCAATGAAGAAATCTACTTCAATTTGCGATGCGATAAAATATTTAATCTCTTCAGGTAAATCATCACCGAGTATCGCTTCAACTTTTGATATGTGTTTGGCGCTAGCTTCATTTCGTTCATCATAGGGACTATGGCCACTTAATGTGGTCACAAAGCTAAAGAATTTCGTATCCGTCGGCAACATTATTTCTTTGGCATACTCAAAAAAGACGGAATCATAACGTTTTAGTTCATCTGGAAGACTTAATTCTTTTTGACCATAATAGTATTCATAACCTAAGCCTTGAAATAAGATATGACGGTTATAGAATTCCTTACGGTTACTATGAAAGGCTTGTGTTAAATAACCTTGGTCTTTAAAGATGTTGGCCATGGAGTATGAGAAAGTATTCTTACTAAAGAAATAACATGTTGGTCCATCAGTGATGGAAGGAATAATACTAGTGTTAAAGATGAGTTCACTATCACTGGTGGTACGAGGATAAACTGGGACGTAGAAGTTAGTGAAATCTATCCCTTCATCTCTTAATCTAATCAGATTAGGTGTTAGTTCTTCATGCAAGGCGATCCGATCAAAACTTTCAGCCATCACAAAGACTAAATTTTTGTCTTTAAACAAACCAGTAAATTCATTGTTATAATGGTTACGAGGATTATTGTTATAGAAAGTTTCAATATCCCGTAATTCTTTCTTATTTGGACCTTTGGGAATAATGGAATCGAAGAAATCTCTGATACTATAATGAATCGCCCCAAAGCGAGAGACAAATTTAGTATTACTATAACGACTATAGTACAAATAATGATCGGATTTATAAGTGTAATTAGTTTTTGTTGGATACTCCGCATTTATGTTCACTAACACGAATATATATATAGGTATCAAGAGCAAGGAAATTGTCTTTTTTGTTAGTTTAATTTGGTTTTCTCTTTTATTTAGTTGAACTAAAATTATCGTTAAAATCGCGAGTAAAACGAGGATGATATGTAAGAATTCAATTCTTACTGCCCCTTCAATAAACTCTAAACCAGCACCTAAAGATACAACTTCTCGATAACTAAAGAAGTCATGGAAAGTATAATAGTAAATATCTTGAACGATCAAGTAAATAGTGAAGTATATACTAAAGACTATTAAAAAGATTCTTTTGGCTTTTGTCCTTAATAAAAGTGCAATTAATCCAATCACACTGAGCATGAGGAGTAAAGAAAATAAGGTGGTGGGAGTAAATTGAAGTTGATTATCAATCATGAAGATAATTTCTGCATAAAAAACTGAAAATAACAAGATTATAATATCCATATATTTATAAATTATTGACCGTAAAGAATACTTTGGTACAATAATCAAAATTATACTAAATAAACTTATGCCAGAAAGTATAATGTTCATGATTGTAGTTGATGTTTTTGTAGGGTCAAGAAAAAAGCATAGTTTTAACACATATAGAATAACGATTATACTCTGTGTGATTAATAATAATTTTAGTTTGTGTTGGAGGATGCCTTTCACATATATCACCTCAATCACCCATAACATCTATCATCTTACAATATCTTTGTGAATAATTCAATAAATAGGTAAAAAAACAGTTGTTTCAAACATTAAAAAATATAATATATTATATAAAATAAAGTGTTGATTATTTCTACAAATATGTTATAATAATTATCCCTTCTCTAGAAAGAATTGAGAGTTTGAGAATGTGTGAGGTGTAGTAAATGAAATTCAATTATGAGGAATTAAGAGTAAAAGCGGTTGAACTATTAGAGGAACGGGGTGTCACGATAAAAGATATCGCCGAAATAACCTACGAGTTACAGCGCAACTACTTTGAAGAACTAACTTTAGAAGAATGTATTAATAGTGTTAATCTAGTATTGAACAAACGTGAAGTTATCAATACGATACTAACTGGTATCGAACTAGATAAAATGGCTGAAAAAGGCTATATTGAAGAACCTCTCCGCTCCATTCTCATGTCCGATTACTCTTTATATGGCATCGATGAAGTCTTAGCTTATTCCATCGTTAACATCTATGGTTCAATTGGCTTAACGAATTTCGGATATGTTGATAAGATGAAAATCGGTAAAATTAGCGAAATTGATCGCTTAGGAAAAGAAAATGGCAAGTGTAATACTTTTTTGGATGATATAGTTGGCGCAATTGCCTCAGCAGCAGCCAGCCGACTTGCTCATTCCCGTTAATATAGTAATAAAGGTAACCAATCAAAGCATTGGTTACCTTTTTTTAATAGCGATAATAAAAATCGCGGTTACGGACATTTAAGACTAACGCTCCAAATATTAATCCACCTAATAATCCACCTAGGTGACCTGGTATACTTATATTAGGTCCAAAGAAGGTTAGTATTAAGTTAATAATTAATAATTTCTTAATATAGTCTTGATCACTATAAGTTAACATATGGGTTTTATATACAATAATAATCAAGAAAGTCCCCATTACACCAAAGATTGAACCAGACGCTCCTATAGTAATAGCATTTCCACCTATTAAGGTGACGACAATACTTGATATAATACCAGAACCTATATAAACGATTAAAAAGCGCCAAGATCCAATGAGTTTTTCTAATCCCGCACTAATAATGATTACACCAAATAAAATATTGGAAAGGAAATGAAATACTGAACCATGGAGAAATGTTGCGGTAATTAAGCGATAATATTGATGGTCTTCCGATACAAGAGGTGGATAAAGAGCACCTAGTTCAATTAACGTACTGGAATTGAAACCACCTTTGATGATTGTCAATAGAAACATAATAGTGTTGATTAGCACGATTAGCGTTGTTACGGGACAGCGACGAATGAATCTACGCCAATCACCATAGTGAAAAAAGATTGACATCATGTACCTCCATAAGTTTGTTAAACATATATTATATTATAGCACATTATAACAGACTTATGGCACAAATATCTATACCTTTTATTCGACATTCTCCATAGTCCGTGAACTTATAATATTAACATTAGTGTTTAGTACATTAGCGATGATAACTTCTCCAGCTTTAACAGGTGCTTTTACCTCAACATTTTCTAGGACTTTCATGACATCAAAAAGCATTTCTTTAGGTAATTCTTTATCAGTAACTACTGGTAAGCGTGGATAAAGTGCTCCTTTAATCTTGACGGTAGAAGTTAATTTTCGTACAGGATGAGTAATTTCTTTAATACCATAATCAACTCCGCGTTTACAGAAGTTACCTTGAACATTATAGGTATCATTTTCTTTAGTAACGGTAATACGACAGCCACGGGGACATATTGTACAAATGGTTTCTAATCTATTCATCGATTCTCACCTCGAAGGTAATATTACCTGTATCTTTAAATAAAGATTTGTTTAAAGTAATGGTTTCCATTTCGGATGGTAATAAGAATAATTTTTTCATTTCTTTAAGTACTTGATTGTTTTGTTTTATGATTAATGTTCCTTTATCAATGGGTTTAGTGACGCGATACTTAAACATTACATCTTCATCACTGTTTATCTTAATTTGATTAGGTATAATGTAACGTACATTATGTTGGGGAACGATATCGATAATAGGATTATTATCATGACTGTATTTAGCAGCATGTTTACCTGCATCGTAACTTTCTAAACTTACATAATCAACTAAATCATGAACATGTAATGCATTTCCACAGGCAAAAATACCAGGAATAGAAGTTTCATAGGTATCTATTACTTTAATGCCTTTGGTGTAAGGATTAAGTTCTACTTTTTGATCAGTTAAGAGTTTAATTTCAGGAATTAACCCTACCGAAAGCAATAAAGTATCACAGTCAAAGACCTTTTCAGTTCCAGGAATGGGTTGAAACTTATCATCAACTTGAGCAATGGTTACTTGTTCTAAGCGACCATTACCTTTAACATCCACAACAGTATGGCTTAAATATAAAGGTATATTGAAGTCAATTAAGCATTGAACGATGTTACGTTTAAGTCCATTAGAATATGGCATGATTTCCGCCACACCAAGAACTACTGCACCTTCTAGTGTCAAGCGACGTGCCATGATTAAACCGATATCACCAGAACCAAGGATAAATACTTTTTTACCTACCAAATAGCCACCCATGTTTAGATAACGTTGGGCAAGTCCAGCCGTAACGATACCAGCAAGTCGTTTACCAGGAATGTCAATTTGGTAGCGGGTTCTTTCTCGACAACCAGTTGCCAAAACTACTGATTTAGCTTTGACAATTTGATAACCTTCTTTACTATTTATATAATGAACTTCTTTATCAGGAGTAATCTTAACACACATTGTATCTAGTTTAACGTCTAAATCATAATTCTTTAGTTTTTCTTGAAGTCTTTCCGCATATCCTGGACCTGTTAATTCTTCTTTAAAGTAATGCATACCAAATCCATTATGGATACATTGATTTAAGATTCCACCTAATTCTTTGTCTTTTTCAATAATCATTACTTTTTGGGCACCATTTTCTAATGCACCTAGAGCTGCGCTCATACCCGCAGCACCACCACCAATGATGCATACATCAATCATTATTGGTCCCTCCTTTTTCCGCAAGTAAAAAATTTGATCCTGGGTTATTTAGTAGTATGTCTAGTTTCCGCATTCCAGTTTCCCGGGCAATTATATCTAGTACTAATGCTTGACAAAATCCACCTTGACATCTACCAGCACCTGGTCTTAAGTAGCGTTTAATGCCATCAATGGTATTTATCTTTAATGGACTGTGAATCGCATCGATGATTTCGCCTTCGGTGATATGTTCACAGCGGCATATAATCTTACCATATTTAGGATTTTGTTTAACTAGTTCATTAATTTCTTCTTGAGTTTTTTCCATTATCATTTGACGCTTAAATGGTTTAATATGATAATTATCTCTTAATTTCACATCAAACTTTTCTAAAATCATATCACGGACCATTTTACCAATGGCAGGTGCCGCTGATAAGCCTGGCGATTCTATACCTACTAATTCGATAAAATCTGGCACATCTACAAGTTCTCTAATGATGAAATCGCCATAATTAGTCTTAGGGCGTATACCAGAGAACTCGCGAATTACATATTCATAAGGTACATTATTTGCCATTTTATTGACATAATCTTTGACTTGTTTTAATCCATCTTTGGTTACTTCGTCATTTTTATTTGATGGTACAGTTTCACTAGTTGGCCCGAGCAAGATATTTCCATGAATGGTTGGGACAATTAAAATCCCCTTACCTAATTTAGTTGGAGTAGGATAGATAACTCTATCAACAAAGTTGGTATCACGATCAAGTACGTAATATTGTCCTCTAGTATATATCATTTCATAATCTGGTGTTGATACCATTCTTGTGATATTAATGGCTTGTAATCCTGCTGCATTAATGACATACTTACTCATGTATTCACCTTGATTAGTGGTTACTTTAAACAAGCCATTTTCTTTTTTTATAGATTTAACTTCATTATTCAACCGCAGTTCTAATCCATTCACAATCGCATTCTCTAATATCGCAAAAACAACATCCCATGGTGCTAGAATACCAGTAGTAGGGGCATATAAAGCCATCCGTATGTTTACACTTAAGTTTGGTTCAAGTTTACGTGCTTCATCACCAGTAATGAGATGTGTTTCTACACCGTTAATCTTTCCTCTTTCATGTAATATATACAGTTCTTTCTCTTCTTCATCATTTAACGCAACCGTTAATGAACCTGTACGTTTAAAAGGTATATTTAATGTTTTGGTTAATTCATCATACAATTTATTTCCTTCGACATTAAGGCGTGCCTTTAGTGTCCCAGGTTTTGGGTCATAACCAGGATGTATTATGGCACTATTAGCTTTAGTCACGCCACTTGCGACTTCATTATTCTTTTCTAATAAAAGTATCTTCAAGTTATATGGCATAAGATAATGAACTACACAAGCACCTACAATACCAGAACCAATCACAATTATGTCATACATGTTTACTCCGTCCTTTCTGTTGAATTAAAAAAAGCCAAAAAAGACTTAATAATATAAGTCCTTTTGGCTTTTCTCTCATTCTCTTGCCCTAAGTATTAACTTTTTCGTTGTTATTATATCACAAAGTTTGTAAAAAGTGAATTAATTAATACATATAATCCTAGTTTGATACAAATATCACAAATTAGGATTACTTATTAGAAGTAATATTTATATTAGGAGTCTTATGTAAGCAATCAATATTTAGTAATGTTTTAACTTGTTAAGTTATATGTATAATAATTGTTAAATTATGAATAAAGAATTCTTAGAATTTTATTACTAAAATAATTAGTAGATAAATAAACCTTGTTTTAATTGATCTATAACTTCAACTCATATAGCATCACAGAAATACATTGAATACCACATGTTTCAATACTTGTTTCATATATTAAAGTTAAGAGTTAGTTCTCTTAGTATAGAAATATTAATATTATTATATTATAATTATAATTGGAAGTGTAGTTACATATTGTGAACCTCGAGTTCGTAAAAACGATTATACTTTAGTTTATATAATCGTCTACACTTCCCTTTGTTAGTACGAGCTAAGAGAACGATGACTCTTAGCTTTTCTTTTTTATATGGATATAAAAAAGAAAGTCTATAA
>JAAZCR010000200.1 GCA_012513195.1 Bacilli bacterium
AAGTAAACCTGTAGTATGGTCATGATTGCTTTGTTCCTCAAGACTCTTATTTAATAGTACTAAATCAGTTATGTCTCTTCCGACACTGATGACGCTTTCCACTTCACCTTTATCGTTTACAGTTACACTATTATTCCAGGAAATCCATACATCATTTTCACTTTTAAACTTGCCAAAACCTCTAGTATCCGTTTTATTTGTTACAGCTTCAAGAAACCATTTGACTTCGTTACTTACTTCAAAGATACTTCGACCGATTAACTGGTCTGGTTTTAAGTTAAATAAGGCGGCATAGCGAGGTGAAGCGTACTGGAATATTCCATCCTTAGATAATTTACAGATATAATCGGAACCTAGTTTTAAAACTTTTTCATATTCCTGTTCTAATTGGCTAAATCGCTTGAGGATTCTTTCACGAGATGATACATCAAACCCCATATAGACGATTCGGTCCGTTACGCTTATATCACCTTTCATAAGAATCGTGATATAATCTTTCATCCCGGGAAATTTTATTCTGTATTTCGCATCGATATCAAAGGGATTGATATGAGCATCGTCTGGGAGAATATAGGTTTTGTATGTATCTTTATCAATAGACATGCGGTCAGTAGTTAACCCATGTTTATTGATAAATTGATTGGAAAATTCAATTAATAACTCGTTTGTTTTATTTAAGTATTCCATATAAAAAGATTCATTTAACTCGTTTGATAGATGATTCATTTTATCCCGTTTATGATTGCGGGTAATCTCGATATAAATACCCATGACAAACATTATCAGACCGATAGTGGTAACGATATGATTAAATGAATCAAGGAGATATACATCTTCAATACCAAATAGATGTAAGTTCTCGATCACAAACAGAGTAATATGAATACTAACGAGAATGAATGAACCACTTAAAAGTAAATAGTTTTTTTCATCAATAGAGATAACAAGTACTGATAGAATGGAAGTAATAAGAAGATATAATAGATAGACAGTGTTCAGATTATTAAGCTGTAAGACGAAATGATAGATAATGTATCCTGCAAGATATAAAACTAGTAACGATGTTAAGATGATAAAATTACTACGATTCGATCCACTCTTCTTCATACCATACCTCGATTTTTGTAGATCATTTTAATCTCATTATATCAAAACTTCTGATTTTGTGCTATCAGAAATGAAAAATTTTTCTTAAATTGTGTAAAAAAAATAACTCATAAATCACTTTTGAAGTGATTTATGAGTTATTTTATTATATCATAAATATCTTTAATTGAATCAAATACATAATCAGGTTTAAATGGTGATGTTAATAAATCTTCTTCATTAGTTTCACCACTTAATACTAATGCAGTAGTTACTCCCGCATTTATTCCACAAGCAATATCGGTATATAAGCGATCACCAATAAGGATGGTTTCTTCTTTACGATAACCTTTTTTATCTAATATTAATTCTATCATTTCTTTCCGTGGTTTACCTAAATAGAAAGGTTTTCTACCTGTCGCAACTTCTAACATGTGACAGAAAGAACCACAATCAGGATAAAAGAGGTCTTTCCCAGCAGGATAGACTAAATCAGGGTTAGTGGCGATAAAGGGTACATCACGTTTTAATAAATGCACAGCATCGACTAATTTTTGATAGTTTAGTTCATTATCATAACCCACCACCAGAAAATCAATGTCATGATGAATATCTTCTACTACATTAAAGCCAGATTCTTTAAATTCTTCTTTAAGTGCTTTGGTGCCGACTACATAGATAGTGGCACCTTTTTTTATATTATTTAGATAATAAATAGTGGCTAGGGATGAAGTAAAGAGATTATCCATCGAAGCTTTTATCCCTAGTTTATTTAGTTTATCTAAATAAACCTTACAACTCTTTGAAGAGTTGTTAGTTAGAAAGACATATTCACGCTTAGTATTATTTAATAAATCAATAAACTCTAAAGCATAGGGAAATAAGGTGTTTTCAAAATAGATGGTGCCATCCATATCGAGGAGAAAGAGTTTTTTATCTTTTAACTTATTCATTATTAATCACCCAGTAATATTTCTTGATATCCATGTGGATTCTTAACTTGGAAGTTCCAGGCATCTTTACACATATCATGTAATGTTTTCTTGGCGACCCAATTTAACTCACGATTAGCTTTAGATGGATCAGCGTAACATACGGGAACATCACCAGGTCTACGATCTACAAAGCGATATGGTACTTTACGTCCACTCACCTTTTCAAAGGCTTTTACCATTTCTAATACACTAATGCCTTTCCCCGTACCTAAGTTATAAATAACTAAACCGCATTCTTCTTTTAATTTTTCTAAAGCACAGATATGCCCAATTGCCAAATCTACTACATGAATATAGTCTCTTACACCCGTACCATCGGGTGTATTGTAATCATTTCCAAAGATCCTTAATTCTGGTAATTTACCAATCGCAACTTGCGTAATATAAGGCATTAAATTATTGGGAACTCCTAAAGGGCCTTCACCAATCAATCCACTTGCATGGGCACCTACAGGATTGAAGTAGCGTAATATAGCGATATTCCAATTCTCATCAGCATTATATAAATCTCTTAATATCTCTTCTATCATTAATTTTGTTCTACCATATGGATTAGTTGCCTTAGTTGGAAAATCCTCAGTGATTGGTACTTGTTGTGGATTACCATATACAGTAGCTGATGAACTAAAAACAAAGTTTTTAATATTATGTTTTTTCATACATTCAAGAAGATTAATCGTACTAAAGAGGTTATTCCGATAATATGATAATGGTATTTGAACGGATTCACCTACTGCCTTTAATCCAGCAAAGTGAATCACAGCATCTATCTTTTCTTTTCTAAAGATATTATCCAAATCTTCATAGTAACATAAGTCAACTTGATAGAAAGGAAAGTCCTTGCCAGTTATTACCTTAACACGTCTAAGTGCTTCAAGAGAACTATTAGATAAATTATCAACTACAATTATTTCATATCCAGCATTTAATAATTCTACACATGTATGGCTACCGATATAACCAGCACCACCAGTGACTAAAATGCGCATATAATCACCTACATTCTAAGTTACAATTATCAACATTTATTAAATTATACTATAAAAAGATTCATTAAAGATAGTGATTTTAATATAATTTCTCCCTTTAATATATAAAGATACAACCTTCAACGGTTGCGTCAATAATTATGT
>JAAZCR010000023.1 GCA_012513195.1 Bacilli bacterium
ATATATGGTGTAATCTTGTATTTTGGATTTACAAGTGACAAATTAAATGGCTTTATCGTTTTTGGTGGCTTTTTAACGGTAAAAGCTGCGATATATTTATCACTGCTTTTAAAGAAAAAAGCGGAAGGAGGGAATGGACTTGAATGACGTAGCAATCAATAAGGAAAAAGTCCCACGTCTCATTTTGCCTCTACTGTTAGTCATTATAGGTTTTCTGGGATTAGTTAGCCTTATAGGTGTTATTGTTTACTTATTATTTGATTATATTGAAAGTGCAAAAGTCTTTCAATTAAAAGGTACTAATAGCACATTATTTCGATTAACTCCCCATGTCATATCAATCATCATTTTAACGGTTGCTTTATTAGTAGTATTTAAAATAATTAATATTACTATTAAAAGAAGTGACCCTTTAAAAAAACCTAAAGGTTTAATACTACTTGTTGAGATTTTTGTGACAACTATGGAGAAGTTCACTGTCGATTTAGGTGGTGAAAGAATACGAAATCTAGCACCATATATCGCTTATCTTGCGGTATACTTGTTTTGTGCCAATGTCTTTGGTTTGCTAGGATTTACTCCTCCACCTACATCTAGTTTATCAGTAACGTTCTCATTTGGGATTACCACCTTCTTCTTAATCCGATATTATGGAATTAAATATAATGGAATTGGTCATCTAACAGGATTATTCAAACCTTTACCACTTACGCCAATTAATATTATTGGTGAAATTGCTTTTCCCTTTACATTGTCACTACGGATGTTCGGTAATATCTTAAGCGGTGCGGTAATCATGATGCTTGTTTACACAGGATTAACTGGGTTAGTCAATGTATTTATATCACTTATTACAGGAACGACTAGTCCAATATCCGAATTATTAACTCCGTTGATGGTTGCTCCATCAATCTTACATATTTATTTTGATTTGTTCTCAGGGTTTATTCAAACCTTTGTATTTATCTTATTAAGTTCAGTATTTATCTCAAGTTCTGCTAATTAAAATTAAGAAATTGAAGGAGGATACAAACATGCTTAATTTATTCACAACTTTCTTTACATACTTTTTACAAGCTGCTAGCAATATTAATATAACTGATAAGGCTTTTGCTTATCTAGGTGCAGGTATTGCGATGATTGCGGGATTCGGTCCTGCGATTGGTCAAGGGTACGCTGCCGGTAAAGGTGCAGAAGCTGTAGGTAAACAACCAGAAGCTGTTGGTGTAATTCGTTCAACAATGCTAGTTGGACAAGCAGTTGCGGAAACAACAGGTTTATATTCATTAGTTATCGCAATTATCTTAATTTTCGTCGCATAATTATTTCTGAGGAAAAAGCCTCAAAATGATAAAAAAGGAGGCAAACCATGAACGAACTAAGTAATAAGTTATCACAATTAATAGAAAGTGGCTTATATCCTAATATCATAACGTTTTTAACCCAATTACTCGCTACGCTAATTCTCTTCTATTTTCTAAAAAAATGGGTTTGGAAGCCTATGCAAGAATATCTTGCTAAACGGAGTAATGTCATTATCGATGAGTTAGAGAGTGCTCGTTTAGTTAAAGAAGAAGCCTTCCGCATGAAAGAAGAGTATGAATTAGAACTAAAACAAGCTAAAGATGAGGCCAAAGCAATTATTATGAACGCGCAAGAACAAGCAAAACTACGGCGTGAAGAGATTATTGCGCAAGCGGAAAAAGAAGCTGCCTATATAATTGAAATGGCTAATAAACAAATCGAGCAAGAAAAAGCTAATGTGGAAAAAGAATTAAAATCCCAAGTAGTAGACCTTGCCTTTTTAGCCGCTGAAAAAATCTTAACGGAAAATCTCGATCAAGATAAAAATCGCCATTTGATCGATAAATTTTTAAACGAGGTAGGTAAGTAAGGTGAATACGGAAAGTGCTAAAGAATATGCATTAGCTTTGTTTGAACTTGCCTTAGAAAAAGACCAACTTGAAGACATTAAAGTTGAATTAACTACCATTACTAGTTTATTAAAGGAAAATGTAAAATTCTATGACATCTTACATGATCCACGTTTGCGACAAGAAAATAAAAAAGAAGTGTTAACCTCTGTTTGTCAGGGTTTAAATTCAACTTTACTTCACTTCTTTTATGTCTTAATTGATAATCATACATTTTCTGGACTTGAACTAATAACTAACGAGTTTATAGATCTCTATAACCAATATAATGAGATTCTTCACATTACTGCCATAACTACGATCCCTTTAACGGAAAAAGAGATTAATAAGTTAATTATTGAACTTACTAAACGATACCATCGAAGAGTTGAAATTGAAAATGTGATTGATAAGACAATTCTTGGTGGTATTAAATTGATTGTTGGTAATGAAGTGATAGATTACTCAATTAAGAATCAAATTAATGATCTTAAGCGTTCAATTTTAAGAAATACATAAGAAAGTAGGTGAGACCATGCCAATTAATCCTGTTCAGATTAGTGCACTAATCAAAGAACAGATTAAGCAATATGAAACCAAATTAGACACGAAAGAAGTTGGTACTGTCATTCGTGTTGGTGATGGCATTGCGTTGGTTCATGGCTTAGACAATGCGATGAGTGGTGAACTCGTGGAATTTCCCCATGAAGTTTATGGAATGGTTCAAAACCTCGAAAAAACTCATGTTGGGGTTATCTTGTTAGGACACACCAACTTAATTAAAGAAGGCGATACTGTCAAGCGTACAGGACGTATTTTAGAAGTTCCTGTTGGTGAAGAGTTAATTGGTCGTGTTGTTAACCCCCTAGGACAACCTATCGATGGTTTAGGACCAATTAATTATAATAAGACACGTGTGATTGAACAAAAAGCTCCAGGTGTTATGGCACGTAAACCTGTTCATCAACCTCTCCAAACAGGAATTAAAAGCATTGATGCATTAGTACCTATTGGTAGAGGACAACGGGAATTAATTATCGGTGACCGCCAAACGGGTAAAACTACAATTGCGGTTGATACTATCATTCATCAAAAAGATCAAAACTGTATTTGTATCTATGTCGCGATTGGTCAAAAAGAATCAACTGTTGTGAGTGTTGTGGAAACACTACGCAGATTCGGTGCGATGGAATATACCATTGTTGTTAGTGCTGCCGCTAGTGATCCTGCTCCATTATTATACTTGGCACCATATGCGGGTGTAACGATGGCAGAAGAATTTATGTGGCAAGGTAAAGATGTCTTAATTGTATATGATGACTTAACAAAACATGCGATTGCTTATCGGGAATTATCACTCTTATTAAGAAGACCACCTGGTCGTGAAGCTTACCCAGGTGATGTATTCTACTTGCATTCAAGACTTCTTGAACGCTCAGCTAAATTAAGAGATGAATTAGGTGGCGGTTCAATTACGGCTTTACCTATTATTGAAACGCAAGCTGGGGATATTACGGCATATATTCCAACAAACGTTATTTCGATTACCGATGGACAAATCTTTTTACAAACAGATCTATTCTATTCAGGCATTCGCCCAGCGATCAATGCTGGCTTATCCGTTTCCCGTGTTGGTGGGGCTGCGCAAATTAAAGCAATTAAATCAGTATCTGGTACCTTACGGCTTGACTTGGCGACTTATAATGAACTAGAAGCCTTTGCACAATTTGGCTCTGATTTAGATGCTTCCACCAAAGCAAAATTAGCGCGTGGAGAACGAACCATTGAAGTCTTAAAGCAAGGTTTACATGAAACTATTCCCGTAGAAAAACAAACATGTATTTTCTATGCATTAGTTAATGGTTTCTTAGATGATGTTAATGTTCAAGATGTAAGAAAGTTTGAAAAAGAATTATACAATTATCTTGACCGTGATGAACTTGGTCAAGAAATAATTAAACATATAAAGGAAACCAAAACACTTCCTGAAAAGGAAAAAATGAACAAAATGCTTGTGGAGTTTAAAAATCAATTTATCAACTAACACCGTTAAAAGGTGGTGAAAAAAATGGCTCGTGGTGAAGCGCGAGATATCCGTCGTAAAATACGGGCAACAGAAAAGATGAGTCAAATCACCAAAGCTATGAATATGGTCTCAGCCTCAAAATTACGCAAAGCTGAAAAAGTAATTAAAGAATATCGTCCTTTTATCGAATATATCCAAAATACAATTGCACAAATTCTTAACTCTAATTTAGAAATTACACATAAAATGTTGCAACAACGGGAAGTAAAACGGACAGGATATTTGTTAATTACCTCAGACCG
>JAAZCR010000201.1 GCA_012513195.1 Bacilli bacterium
ACCTTGTATAAAAAGGCTATTTTCTGTCCTAAAATAGCCTTTTTCATATTGGAAAATCAGTTATTTGATTATATAATTAAATATATCAAGTGATTTGTTAAATTGAGTGGGTGTTATTAGATGATGAATATAAGCGGGAAATATAATGAACTAGATTTTGAATATACTGTAATTGAATTACTAAATGAACAAGGATATGTTCATGTAAATAATAGTGAAGTACATAGAGAATTATCTCAAGTATTGTTAATAGATGACTTAAAAGATGCATTATGGAGTATTAATTATAATTTACGTATTACAGAAGATGAAATAAACTATGTTATCAAACAACTTACTTCTTTCAATACTACAAATCTTTATGAAATAAATAAGCATATTTATAATCTCATTGTTAATGGGATTAAGATAGAAAGATATAATGATGAATATATCAATATTAAGATAATTGATTTTGATAATGTTGAAAATAACACCTTTAAAGTAATAAATCAATTTGAAGTAAATGAAAAAGACCAATTACGTAAACCTGATATAGTAGTTTTTGTTAATGGGATACCATTAGTGGTATTTGAATTAAAAAATGTAACTAATGAAGATACTACTATTGAAGATGCATATAAGCAACTTACAATTCGATATCGTAGAGATATACCTTCACTGTTTTACTATAATGCTTTTATAGTAATTAGTGATGGCTCTAATAACCGTTATGGCTCTTTCTTTTCGCCATTTGAACATTTCTATGCTTGGAGATTAATTGAAGGTACCAAAGAAGAAAAAGAGAGTGAAGGTATAGATACTTTATATACATTGATAAAGGGGTTATTCAATAAAGAAAGATTTCTTGATATGTATCGAAACTTTATCATCTTTCCTGATAAAACCAATACAGAGCTGAAAATCATACCTAGATACCCTCAATATTATGCGACTAAGAAATTAACAGAAAACATTAGAAAACACCTTAAACCCCAAGGTGATGGTAAGGGTGGTATCTACTTTGGCGCAACTGGTTGTGGTAAATCTATTACCATGGTTTATTTAGCTAGATCATTAATGAGTGATCTGGAATTTAAGAATCCTACATTAGTTTATATTACTGATAGAAATGATTTAGATGAACAATTATCACAATTGTTCTTGAACTGTAAGAATTATATCGGTGATAGTTATATCAAACAGATTGAAAGTCGAGAAAACCTTAAAAAAGAGTTGAGTGATCGTAAAAGTGGCGGAGTCTTTTTAACGACCATCCAAAAATTCTATGAAGGACTTGATGTTTTAAGTGATCGACCAAATATCATCTGTGTTTCTGATGAAGCTCATCGTTCTCAGACTAATCTAGATTTAACTTACCGAGAAATTGTTAATAAAGAAACAAATGAATTAATGCTTGTAGAAAGATATGGGTTAGGTAAATACTTAAGAGATAGTCTCCCCAATGCGACCTATGTTGGTTTTACAGGTACACCAATAGATGCTACGATTGAAGTGTTTGGTGAGATTGTTGATTCCTATGATATGCGAGAATCAGTAAGAGATGGAGTAACGGTAAATATTACATATGAAGGACGTGCTGCGAAAGTCTTACTTGATCATCGAAAAGTCCAAGAGATTGAAGAGTATTATGATAAATGTGTATCTGAAGGTGCGAACATTTATCAAATTGAAGAAAGTAAAAAAGCAGTAGCACGGATGGAAGCAATTATTGGTGATGAAGATCGTATCAAAGCATTAGCGAATGATTTTGTTCATCATTATGAAGAACGGGTTCTTGAAGGAGCTACTGTAAAGGGTAAGGCAATGTTTGTTTGTATGAATAGAGTTATTGCCTATAAACTTTATAAAGAAATTATTAAGCTTAGACCTGAGTGGAATAAAAAGATGGCATATGATCCATCATTTGAGTATAGTGATTTATCTGAACGTGAGTTAAGAGATTTACAGCCTATTGAAAAAGTCAAATTAGTTATAACAAGAAATCAAGATGATGAAAAAGAACTATATGAACTCGCTGGATCTAAAGAATATCGACAAGAACTAGCCAAGTTATTTAAGCATCCTGATTCGAACTTTAAGATTGCGATTATTGTAGATATGTGGTTAACAGGGTTTGATGTCCCTTGCTTAGATACGATGTATATTGATAAACCTATTCAAAAACATACTTTAATCCAAACTATCTCACGTGTTAATCGGACGTATGAAGGTAAATCAGAAGGGTTAATCGTAGATTATATTGGAATTAAATCTAAACTAAATGAAGCGTTAAGCATGTTTTCTACTCTAAATAGGCAAATATTTAGAGATATTGATTTGGCTGTAAAAATCGTAAAAGATGAACTAGATATTCTAAATCGGATGTTTCATAAGTTTGATTCAAAAGATTTCTTTGGTTTTAATAATGTTAAACGACTGGAAACATTAAATAAAGCAGTAGAATTTGCCCAACAATCAAAAGACTTTGAAAAGCGATTCATGGATCATGCTAGAATCATGAAAAGAGCCTATAATCTCTGCATAAACTCAGAATCTTTTACCTTTACTGAACGCCAACTAATCAACTTCTATTTAGCAATTAGATCTGTTATTTATAAGATGATTAGTGGTGATGCACCATCACCAGTCGAAATAAATGAAAGAGTTAGATTAATGTTAGAAGAAGCAATTAAAAGTCAAGGAGTGGAACATTTATTTATTAAATCAAGTAGTGATGATGATAACTTCATTAAATTATTGAGTGAAGATAATTTAGCGAAAGTATTAAGACTACCATATCCTAATACGAAGATTAAGATACTAGAAAGACTTCTTAAACAAGTTATAAATAACTACCGCAGAATAAATAAAATCCAAAGTGTTAAATTTTCAGAAAGATTACAAACACTAGTTAAGCAATATGAGACTCGCTTTACTGAACCAGATCCATTTACAGATTATGACCCAGAAGCCTTCTTAGAAGAGATCTTAGAAAAGTTAGTAGGACTTGCTAGTGATATGGTAGAAGATATGAACTCATTTCAAGAATTAGGAATGAGTTTTGAAGAAAAAGCATTCTATGATGTGTTAATAGAAAATGAATCAGCTCGTAGTCTAATGAAAGATGAAACATTAAGAAAGATTGCATCGGAAATTCTCAATATTGTCAAAGATAATACTAAATATGTTGACTGGCATAAGAAAGAGAATATCAAGGCAGAAATGCGGTTCCTAATTAGAAATATACTTGATATAAATGGATATCCACCTGATGGACAAGAAGTAGCGATTAATAATGTGATTGAACAAGCAGAAAACTTTAAATACTATAATTAATTAACCTAATTGACTTTATGTTAATTAGGTTTTTTATATGTAGTATAATAAGAGATGAAGCATAAAAAGTTAATATTATATGATAAGATGTCAAATAATTACCAAAATAATTATTTCCCTTTTTTTCTGAACTATTGTAAAATATTAGTAGAATGGAGGTTGTCTGATAACCTTATTCAAAGTATTTTAACATTAATTAACTAATGTACTGCGTTACTTAATGGGATAGTGTAAATTATTTTGTGTAAATAGAAAAGGAAGT
>JAAZCR010000024.1 GCA_012513195.1 Bacilli bacterium
ATGTAATATATATGAAAATAAATCCAAGGCTTCTTTGGGAAAAGATAGTCGAAAGCGCCTGGTTAACAGGAGAACCGGGTGTGATTTTCAATGACACAATAAATAAATATAATCCTACACCACAATTAGGAAGAATTGAAAGCACAACTCCATGTGGAGAACAGCCACTATTACCTTATGAATCTTGTAACTTGGGTTCAATTAATCTTGCTAATATGGTGATAGCAGATACAAAACGATATAAAATTGATTGGGATCGTTTAAGAGATGCAATACATGTAGCAACTAGATTCTTAGATAACATTATTGATATAAACAAATATCCGTTACCAAAAATTGAAAAACGTACTAAATTAACAAGAAAAATTGGTTTAGGTGTAATGGGTTGGGCAGATTTATTATTTAAGCTAGAAATACCTTATGACAGTGCTGAAGCATTTCACCTTGCAGCAGAAATTATGTCGTTTATCCAAAAAGAGTCTCATGCGTATTCAAGTGAAGTTTTAGCAAAAGAAAGAGGTTGTTTCCCTGCATGGAAAGAATCTGTCTGGGGACAACAGAATATACCAATGAGAAATGCAACGACTACAACAATAGCTCCCACAGGCACAATTTCATTAATAGCAGGTGTAAGCAGTGGTATTGAACCGGTATTTGCTCTTGCATACACTAAGACGTTAGTAGATGGAGGCGGAGTAATAACAGAACTTAATCCGAGTTTCTTAGAAGCATTACGCCAACGCGGATACACAGCCGATGAAATAGAAACAATCGCTTCGCAAGTATCTCAAACTGGTACGTTAAGGGGTTTATCGTTACCACGTGATATAACAGAGGTATTTGTAACCGCTTTAGAAATTCATCCATTTGATCATGTGCAAATGCAAGCTATGTTCCAAAACTATACGGACAATGCTGTAAGTAAAACAATAAACTTTAATAATGATGTAACTCCTGATGATATTTCGGAGACATTATTGTCAGCATATAAGTTGGGTTGTAAGGGCATTACTGTATATAGAGATGGTTCAAGAGATTCGCAACCACTTACTAAAGGGCAAAAAGTTAAGAAAGAAGAGGAAGTCGTGCAAGAGCAAGAATCTGAAGCTAATATAGTTCATAAAATTAAAACAAAACTGGTAACTAAAGCTGTTAGACCTGTTGAATTAACTGGCATTACAAAACAAGTACGGACTGGTTGTGGCACTATGTTTATCACGATTAATGATTATAACGGAGCGATATATGAAGTATTTCTTAAAGCTGGTGCGACAGGTGGATGTGCAGCATTTACTGAAGGGACAGCTAGGTTGATATCCATCGCGCTGCGCTATGGCGTACCAGTGGAGGAAATAATAGATCAGTTGCGCTCCGTGCGCTGTGATAATTTCCGTCATCAGTCTGGCAAGGATCCGCAACTGAAAGGTAAATCTTGTCCTGATGTAGTAGGACGGATCATGCAAGAGTTTATTAATGGACAGAAAGAAAAACAATCTGAATATTCAACCTTATCTATTCTTGAAGCCACATATCAGGCGAGCTTAAAAGATGAATCATTATTAAAAATGCAAATACCAATAGCAGTATTGTGTCCCGAGTGTGGTCAAGAATTAAGAATGGCTGAAG